>NZ_KV796536.1:0-1595 GCF_001809225.1 Corynebacterium sp. HMSC077G07
TTGGTGTGTGGTGGTTGTTTGTCTGTTTTTGTCAGGTTTTTGGGCCTTTCATTGTTTTTTTGATTCTTCTGATTTGAAGGGTTTTTGATGGAGGGTTTGATCCTGGCTCAGGACGAACGCTGGCGGCGTGCTTAACACATGCAAGTCGAACGGTAAGGCTCCAGCTTGCTGGGGTACACGAGTGGCGAACGGGTGAGTAACACGTGGGTGACCTGCCCTGCACTTCGGGATAAGCCTGGGAAACTGGGTCTAATACCGGATAGGACCGCACCGTGAGGGTGTGGTGGAAAGTTTTTTCGGTGTGGGATGGGCCCGCGGCCTATCAGCTTGTTGGTGGGGTAATGGCCTACCAAGGCGGCGACGGGTAGCCGGCCTGAGAGGGTGGACGGCCACATTGGGACTGAGACACGGCCCAGACTCCTACGGGAGGCAGCAGTGGGGAATATTGCACAATGGGCGGAAGCCTGATGCAGCGACGCCGCGTGGGGGATGACGGCCTTCGGGTTGTAAACTCCTTTCACCATCGACGAAGGGTTTCTGACGGTAGATGGAGAAGAAGCACCGGCTAACTACGTGCCAGCAGCCGCGGTAATACGTAGGGTGCGAGCGTTGTCCGGAATTACTGGGCGTAAAGAGCTCGTAGGTGGTTTGTCGCGTCGTCTGTGAAATTCCGGGGCTTAACTCCGGGCGTGCAGGCGATACGGGCATAACTTGAGTACTGTAGGGGAGACTGGAATTCCTGGTGTAGCGGTGAAATGCGCAGATATCAGGAGGAACACCGGTGGCGAAGGCGGGTCTCTGGGCAGTAACTGACGCTGAGGAGCGAAAGCATGGGGAGCGAACAGGATTAGATACCCTGGTAGTCCATGCCGTAAACGGTGGGCGCTAGGTGTGGGTTTCCTTCCACGGGATCCGTGCCGTAGCTAACGCATTAAGCGCCCCGCCTGGGGAGTACGGCCGCAAGGCTAAAACTCAAAGGAATTGACGGGGGCCCGCACAAGCGGCGGAGCATGTGGATTAATTCGATGCAACGCGAAGAACCTTACCTGGGCTTGACATATACAGGATCGCGCCAGAGATGGTGTTTCCCTTGTGGCTTGTATACAGGTGGTGCATGGTTGTCGTCAGCTCGTGTCGTGAGATGTTGGGTTAAGTCCCGCAACGAGCGCAACCCTTGTCTTATGTTGCCAGCACGTTGTGGTGGGGACTCGTAAGAAACTGCCGGGGTTAACTCGGAGGAAGGTGGGGATGACGTCAAATCATCATGCCCCTTATGTCCAGGGCTTCACACATGCTACAATGGTCGGTACAGTGGGTTGCCAGTCCGTGAGGGCGAGCTAATCCCGCAAAGCCGGTCTCAGTTCGGATCGGGGTCTGCAACTCGACCCCGTGAAGTCGGAGTCGCTAGTAATCGCAGATCAGCAACGCTGCGGTGAATACGTTCCCGGGCCTTGTACACACCGCCCGTCACGTCATGAAAGTCGGTAACACCCGAAGCCAGTGGCCTAACACATTTTGTGGGGGAGCTGTCGAAGGTGGGATTGGCGATTGGGACGAAGTCGTAACAAGGTAGCCGTACCGGAAGGTGCGGCTGG
>NZ_KV796537.1:0-82990 GCF_001809225.1 Corynebacterium sp. HMSC077G07
TGCGGACACACTTTTCTTTACTTAACCCGCGGATAATGGGGTAGGTAAAGAAAAGCGTGTCTGGTCGGTGCGTCGCCGGTGGGCACCTTTCGCCACTTACCCCAGTGCGAGTTACTGACTGCGTTTATGTCAAAAATGGCTCGAAAAATGGCCTGAAAGTGTCATAAACTCACACAGTTTCACATTTGCAGCCCATAATTTTTCGGGGTTGTCAGTTTTGCTACTTAACCCACTCTATGGTCGGGGGATTTTTGCTCTTGCGGGCGTGACTCGATTCTCCACTGAGGAGGGGAGATCCAGCATTTTTGGAGGTCATCTCACGTAACCTGGGACGCATGAGGCTCGACAATATAACTCGCCCCTTGCTGGCGTCCTTTTTCGCCGCGGTCGCGTGGAGTGTTTTAGGTGGGCTAATCTTGCCGGAGCCCAACCTCGCCTACGACGAAGGAATTGCGTCGTGGATTGTGTCCATGCTGGTCTCAGTAATGCTGGTCGGAGCAATAGCCGTTTTCGCCGGTGATGGGTCGTTGGCTCGGGGGATGACCAGCGCGCGGAGCATTGTCGCAGCAGCTACCGGCGCAGGAATTGCCGCGCTTGGCGATCTGGCATTCCTATTTCTCACCACGCCGCTCGATGGCCAGGACGGCCTAGCCGTCGCCTATGTCGTGTTCTTCTACATCCCGCTACTATTTCTTGGCGGATGGGCCGCCAGTGCCGCGATTAATCGGATGCGTAGGTGGTACCGGCAAGTGAAGAAAGAAAGAGAGACCTAGCTGGCGGCCGTGAGCTAGGCCTCTAACT
This sequence comes from Corynebacterium sp. HMSC077G07, assembly GCF_001809225.1. Lineage (NCBI taxonomy): Bacteria > Bacillati > Actinomycetota > Actinomycetes > Mycobacteriales > Corynebacteriaceae > Corynebacterium > Corynebacterium sp. HMSC077G07. Next base: position 802 of record NZ_KV796537.1, read on the forward strand.
TTGGAGTCGCCAGCGCCTGGTGCGTCAGGTTAAGGCCGACCATCGTAACCTGCCAGGCGCGGAGGGCGTTTTTTTGGGGGGGCAGAGGCGATTGTCGACACCTTCATCGGACGTGAATCGGAATCGACAAATCGCCTAGCCCCAAGGGGTCGGATTCTTAGAACAGGCCAGTCGGGTTCTCGTCGTAAGAGACGAGCATGCACTTGGTCTCCTGGTAGTGCTCGAGCATCATCAAGTGATTCTCGCGGCCGATACCGGACTGCTTGTAACCGCCGAAGGCTGCGTGAGCAGGGTAGCTGTGGTAGTTATTCACCCATACGCGGCCAGCCTGGATACCGCGGGCAGCGCGGTAGGCGTTGTTCTGGTTGCGGCTCCACACGCCGGCGCCAAGACCGTAGATAGTGTCGTTGGCAATGTCGAGAGCCTCGTCCAGAGTCTTGAAGGTTGTCACGGCCAGGACCGGGCCGAAGATCTCCTCACGGAAGAAACGCATCGAGTTGTTGCCTTTAAAGATGGTCGGCTCGACGTAGTAGCCTCCCTCCAGCCCTTCGAGCTTGGCGACGTTGCCGCCGGTGAGAACCTCCGCGCCCTCCTTCGGCCCGGACTCCAAGTAGCCGGAGATTTTGTCCAGCTGCTCCTGGGAGGCCTGGGCGCCCATCTGTACCGACGTATCCAGCGGGTTGCCGGTCTTAATCTGCTTAACGCGCTCGACCGCGAGCTTTAGGAACTCATCAGCGATGTCTTCGTGGACCAGGGCTCGCGACGGGCAGGTGCAGACCTCGCCCTGGTTCAGCGCGAACATGGCCAGGCCCTCTATGCACTTCTCGCGGAACGCATCGTCGGCGTCCATGACGTCGGGGAAGAAGATGGACGGGGACTTGCCGCCGAGCTCCAGCGTGATCGGAATAATCTTGTCGGACACTGCCTTGTTGATTAGCTGGCCCACGGCAGTCGATCCGGTGAACGCAATTTTGGAGATCCGGTCGCTTGCGGTCAGCGCAGCACCGGCCTCGGTGCCGAGGCCATTGACGATGTTGAGAACGCCGTCCGGAAGCAAATCGGCGATAATCTCGGTGAGCATGAGAATCGACGCGGGGGTCTGCTCTGCTGGCTTGAGCACGATGCAGTTGCCGGCGGCGAGGGCCGGGGCGATCTTCCATGCGGCCATCAGGAGGGGGAAGTTCCACGGGATAATCTGGCCGACGACGCCGAGTGGCTCGTGGAAGTGGTAGGCGACCGTGTTGTCGTCAATCTGCGAGATGCGCCCCTCCTGCGTGCGGGTGGCCCCGGCGAAGTAGCGGAAGTGGTCGATTGCGAGCGGGATGTCAGCGGCGAGGGTCTCGCGAATGGCCTTGCCGTTCTCCCAGGTCTCGGCGACGGCAATCTTCTCAAGGTTTTCCTCCAGACGGTCCGCGATGCGGTGGAGGATCAGAGCCCGCTCGGCCGCAGGAACCGAGGCCCAGGAGTCCTTCGCCTTGTGCGCGGCGTCGAGAGCGAGCTCAATGTCTTTCTCGTTAGACCGCGGAACCCGGCAGAAAACCTCGCCCGTAACCGGGGTGGAGTTGTCCATGTATTGCCCGTCTACTGGAGGTGTCCACTTACCATCGATGAAATTTTCGTACTGCTCCTTGTACGTGAAGATTGCATCGGGGGTGCCGGGGTTGGCGTAAACAGTCATGTAGACACGTCCTTTCTATGGGGAAACAACAAACGTATGAGCCAACTTTAAATTGTGACTCGTGTCATAATCAACACTTATTTTTTCATCGCTTTTGCGAGAGATGCGATTGCTGCCGACCCTAAATCTGCCCCGACGTCGCCGTGAGAAATTCCAAAATTGCCCGCACACGGCGGTTTTCCTCGCCGGGCTCCAGATGCAGCTTCATAAAGATGTTGGACACGTGTTTCGCCACCGCCGCCCCGGAAAGCACGAGGTCATCGGCAATCTGCTTATTGGACTTGCCGCGTGCCATCAGCTCGAGCACTTCGCGTTCGCGCGCCGTTAAACTGGCTAGCCCCGATTTGCCGGACTGCATCAATGCCGTCGCCACATCAGGGTCAATCACCACGCCACCACCTGCGACGACCTCGAGCGAACCCAAGAAGTCCAGCACCTGGCCAACGCGGTCTTTGAGCAGATACCCGGTCCCGCCACTCGAGCTGCTGCCACTCGAACCGCCCCCAGTACCAACCCCAGCACTACCTCCAGCACCTCCCGGCGAGAACAACTCACGCGCATACGCCGGCGCCACATACTGCGACAGCACCATGACATTCAGCTGCGGATAACGCTCGCGCAGTTCCACTGCGGCCCGCAGGCCGTCGTCACTCATCTTCGGAGGCATGCGCACATCGGTAATCACCAGGTCTGGCAGCTCGCCCGAGTCGTCAAACCGGTCATCGATGTCCGCCACCAGACCGTGCGCAGTGTCGACCATCGCAATCACTTCATGTCCGCGCTTTTCGACGAGCCCCGCGACTCCTTCCCGCAGGAGTGCCGAGTCATCCGCAATGACAATTTTCATTATTTCGCCGCACCTTTCTTCTCCACGCTTTCCATATCCATGCCTTCTATTTCTCCAATACCTGATTCCCAGCGGTTCAACATCAAAGGAATTCTGGCTATTACCTGCGTTGGCCCACCTTCGGGAGAGTGCATGGTCATCGCACCGTCGAAAGTGGCTAGACGCTCTTTCATACCCCGCAAACCGCGCCCCAATTTTGCGCCGCCAGGGCCTTGGTCCGTAATTGAAATATTCAGTGTTTGATCCGAGGTGAGCAGCACAGAAACAGGAGCGTTCGGTGCATATTTCGCCGCATTAGTCAGCACTTCTGCACAGAAAAAATACGCCGCGGCGAGCACACTTTCTTCCAATTCAGGCAGGGGATAGGGAGTGTGCACAACAACGTGAGGGCCGTATCCTTCAGCAATCTCTTCAACAGCCGCTTGCAGACCGCGATCGCGCAACACCTGCGGGTGAATTCCGTGGACTGTCCGCCGCAAAGCGCGTAATCCATCCTCCAAATGGCCGCGAGTTTCCGCGAGGAGCTGCATTAATTCCTCATTGCCAGTATTGGATGCCTCCAATTCTGCAAGTCCCAATTTCATTGAAGCTGCAACAATGTATTGCTGAGCTCCGTCGTGGAGGTCATTTTCAATGCGGCGACGTTCAATCTCGAAGGCTTCGGCAATTGTTCGTCGTGAAGCGGTAAGTTCGGCGATGCGAGCGGCGGCGGATTCCTCGTAGCTGCGTTTATGCGCTTTTTCGCGGCGGTTCGCGCCGATATATTTGCGGAAATAATCCTTCAGCTCCATAGTTTCCTATGGTACGAAAGCTCTGTCTACGGAGGAATTAATTTCCGGCATAGTAGACCTAGCACTACCGCAAAAGGAAAGTGGGCACGGTGTTGAAATCGCCTCCGTGCGAGTGAAATGAGTGCCATGACAGACAACAACAGCCCAAGAAACGCACGACTTTGTATTCGTGACATCACTAAGTCCTACAATTCAGCTCCCGTTCTCACCGGCATTTCGCTGACCATTGAGCCCGGCGAAACCGTGGCAGTCATGGGACCGTCAGGTTCTGGTAAGTCCACGCTGCTGCACTGCATGTCCGGCGTGTTGCTGCCGGACGACGGCGACGTCATCTTCGGTGACACAAAGATTAATTCGCTTTCTGATGCCGACCGCTCCGCCCTCCGCCTGCACGACTTCGGCTTCGTCTTCCAAGACGGCCAACTCCTCCCCGAACTGACCGCCCGGGAAAACGTTGCTCTGCCAATGATTCTGCAGGGCAAGAAGCGCTCGAAGTCACTCGCGCTTGCCGACGATGTCCTCAGCCGCCTGGGCCTAGAAGACCTAACGCGCCGTCGCCCAGGACAGATGTCCGGCGGCCAAGCACAGCGTGTAGCAATTGCCCGCGCGATGGCCGGCGAGCCAGGTGTCATCTTCGCCGATGAGCCGACTGGCGCGCTGGACCAGTCCACAGGCCATGAGGTCATGCAGCAGCTCACCGCGTTGGTGGAGCAGACTGGCACGACATTGGTGATGGTCACGCACGATGTGAAGGTGGCCGACTGGTGTCGTCGACGTGTGGAGATCCGCGATGGCCTGATTCACGACGACCGCATGCTGGCAGGAGCGGAGGTTACAAAGTGAGCACCGTAACTGAAGCACCAAAACCCCAGAGAATTCGTACCGGCGCACTAGCGGACTTGAGCACGCGGCTGCAGCGCGCCGGGCGTGAATCGCATTCGGGAAACGGCTGGTTGTCCGCACTGTCCGTGGTAGCTATGACCGTGAGTACCTGGTTGGCGTTGGTCGTCGTCGGTGGCACGGCGATGTTTTACCGCCGTTGGCAGGCTGAGCCACAGTTGCCGCCGAACCCAACGCCCGAGGATTACATGAATCAAGGTCAGGGCGAGATGTACCTGCAGTTGGCACTCGTGGCCTGTGTTTTTGTGATTCCGGCAATGGTTTCGCTCGTGGCACAGTCGGCGGTGCTTGGCGCTGCGGGACGTGAGCAGAGGTTGGCAACTCTGCGCTTAATTGGTCTCTCCAACGGGGCAATTACGCGCATGGTGATTATCGAAACCCTCGTATTGGCAGCTGTTGGGCTTGTGGTGGGCACGTTGTTGTCGGTGGCCACTGCGCCATTCTGGGCGATAATCAAGTTCGACAATGACTACCTGGATACCTGGGACATGTTGCTGCCCTGGTGGGGCTACCCGCTGGTTTGGGTAGCAGTGGTGCTACTCGCACTCTTTGCCGCTGTGGTCGGTTTGCGAAGGGTGATGATTTCACCACTCGGCGTTAGCCGCAAGGAAGTGCCCAAGTCGATGAAGGCATGGCGCATGATTGTGGCCGTTGTTATCGGTGCGATCGTCCTGTACGTGATTGCCAACTCCAATATCGCGGGTGGAACCGTCACTGCCACGCTTGGTGTCGCAGCGATGATGTACCTGATGGTCTGGGCAATTGGCCTGGTGGCGCCTTTCTTTATCCAGCTTGTTGCCCGCATCTCCAGCTTCTTCGGTACGTCAAGTGATTTTGTGGCGACGCGACGAGTAGCGACTAACGCTAAGGAATCGTGGCGTCGAGTAAGTTCCATGGCCTTCCTGTCTCTGCTGCTTGGCTACACAATGATGGTGCCTGGCGAAGACAAGATTGAAGAGGTTGCAGATGTCACGTTCGCGCACGATATTGCAACCGGTGTGACTATCACTTTCGTAATCGGTTTCATTCTGCTGCTGGTGTCAACGCTTCTGACTCAGGCCTCAGCCGTCTATGAAGAGGCATCGCTGACAAAGGCGCTGGACTTCATCGGGACGCCAATCAACTTCCACCGCACGGTCACTTTCAAGCAGACATTCTTTCCCATGCTTGCGACCAGTATCTTCGGCTTTGTCATGGGTGCGCTGTTGGGAGCCACCATGTTCGGACCGATTGCGAACGAAATCACGTTTGGTCAACGCTCCCTTGTTGTTGCGCTGGCGTATCTCGTGGGAGTTGTATCAGTTGGCGCTGTGACCTTGGCGGTTGATCCGCTTCGCCACAAGTTGCTGGGTCGCCAAATCCGTCACAACGACTAGTCACCATTGCAACGACTAGTCGCCATTAAAAGGGCAGTGGAGAGGCCGGGCAGCGGTGCTCGGTGCTCGGCCACTTCCTTAGGGTTCAACTTGAGGATTAGAGCCTGTAACCAACTGTGGTTCATCTGATAACCAAGCATTCATCTCACAACCACGTAATTTCTACCTCTGACTTTTAGCCTGAGGGCATGCGTACCTACGTGCTTGATACCTCGGTCCTGCTGTCCGATCCCCACGCCACCAAGAAGTTCGATGAGCACCAAGTTGTGCTTCCGCTGGTCGTGGTGAGTGAGTTGGAGGCCAAGCGCCACCACCCAGAGCTGGGGTGGTTCGCCCGAGAAGCGCTCCGTTTCCTCGAAGAGCTGCGTTACCGCTACGGCCACCTGGACCGGCCTGTGCCCGCCAATGATCTTGGCGGGTTTATGCATATTGAGCTCAACCACTCCGATCCCTCCATCCTTCCCGCAGGCTTCCGCACCGCCGAAAACGATCACCGTATTCTCGCTTGCGCCCTCAATCTTCAGCACGATGGCCATGATGTCGTGCTGGTCACCAAGGACATTCCGCTTCGTGTCAAGGCTGGTGCGGTCGGCTTGCCTGCCGACGATTACCGCGCCCAGGACGTCGTTCTGACTGGGTACTCGGGAATGGTGGAAGTAGACGTCGACCCGGAGGAAATTGATCGTCTCTTCGCCAATGGCTTCCTTGAGCTCGAGCAGATCCAGGATCAGCCGCTGCACTGCGGCGTGCAGCTCAGCGCTGGTAGCCAGTCTGCGCTGGCACGGGTGAGCGCCCCGGGCGTCGTCAAGCTTGTGCGGGGCGATACGGAGGCGTTTGGCCTGAAGGGGCGGTCGGCGGAGCAGCGTGTGGCGCTTGACCTGCTGTTGGATGACTCGGTGGGGATAGTGTCCCTCGGCGGCCGGGCCGGTACGGGTAAGTCGGCGCTTGCGCTGTGCGCGGGTCTGGAGTCGGTGCTGGAGCGCGGACTGCATCGCCGAATCGTGGTGTTTCGTCCGCTCTACGCAGTGGGTGGACAGAACCTTGGCTACTTGCCAGGTAGCGAGGATGAGAAGATGAATCCCTGGGCACAGGCTGTTTACGACACCCTGGAGGGATTGGTTTCAGACAACGTGATGGATGAGATTGCCTCGCGCGACATGCTGGAGGTACTGCCGCTGACTCACATTCGCGGTCGTAGCCTGCATGACAGCTTCGTGATTGTCGATGAGGCACAGTCGCTGGAGCGCAACGTACTGCTGACGGTGTTGTCGCGTCTTGGTAGCAATTCCCGGGTCATCCTTACGCACGACGTGGCGCAGCGTGACAACCTGCGCGTCGGCCGCCATGACGGTGTGCAGGCGGTGATTGAAAAACTCAAGGGCAACGAGCTTTTTGCACACATCACGCTGAAGCGCTCGGAGCGCTCGAAGATTGCGGAGCTCGTGACGGGGCTGCTCGATTAAGAGTAAGCTTGTGAGGCAGATACGTAGGAGCTGTTCCTGCGGTTACTTTCCCTCGGATCGTTCGGCACGTACCTGCCGATGAAAGGTTTGTATTCACATGGCTACTGTGACTTTTGCTGATGCCACTCGCATTTACCCCGGTGCGACGAAGCCTTCTGTGGACAAGTTCAACTTGGAAATTGCCGATGGCGAGTTCCTGGTTCTGGTAGGCCCCTCCGGTTGTGGTAAGTCCACAACACTGCGCATGCTTGCCGGTCTGGAAGAGGTCAATGAGGGCAAGATTTTCATTGGTGATCGTGATGTGACCAATGTCTCGCCCAAGGATCGCGATATTGCGATGGTCTTCCAGAACTACGCCCTGTACCCGCATATGACGGTGCGCGAGAACATGGGCTTCGCGCTCAAGATTGCTGGTGTGGACAAGGACGAGATTGACCGTCGTGTCGAAGAAGCTGCGAAGACCCTGGATCTAACTCAGTTCCTGGACCGTAAGCCTAAGGCTCTGTCCGGTGGTCAGCGTCAGCGTGTGGCAATGGGGCGTGCGATTGTGCGCAAGCCGCAGGTGTTCCTGATGGACGAGCCGTTGTCGAACCTGGACGCGAAGCTGCGTGTTCAAACCCGTACTCAGATTGCGGCCATGCAGCGTCGGATGGGTGTGACCACCATGTATGTCACCCACGACCAGACTGAGGCGCTGACCATGGGCGACCGCATCGCGGTCATTAACTTCGGTGTTCTGCAGCAGGTCGGTACCCCGCGCGAACTCTACGAAACCCCGGCAAACGAATTCGTCGCGGGCTTCATTGGCTCGCCTGCGATGAACCTGGGCACGTTCAACGTCTCTAATGGTTACGCCACGTTGGGCGAGGCCAAGATTAAGCTGCCGGAAGCCACACTTGCTGCAATCACGCCGGAGGATCAGAACCAGATTATCGTGGGCTTCCGTCCGGAGGCATTCGACCTGGTCGAGGGTCCGGGCGATGACGTCATTCCGGTGCAGGTTAACTTGGTCGAGGAGTTGGGCTCCGATGCATTCATGTATGGAGACCTCGTCGGTGGCGGAGCACTGAGCTCCGGATCTTCCTCTAACCCGGACGAAGAGGAACACGGTCAGGTGGTTATTCGTACCGCCCCGCGCACCGCGCCGAAGTTGGGCTCGGTAGTTTACGGCAAGATTCGTCCGGGCATGCTGCACCTGTTCTCGAAGTCGACTGGTATGCGCCTTCCGGCCTAAAATCTTTCGTTTAGATGAAATGAGTAGCTGGTAGGGCAGTGGGACAGTAAGACAGTTTTAGGAGCCACCGTGTCGGAAACTATGAAAATAGCCGCGACAACGGTGGCTTCAAAGCTTTTGCGCCTTCCTTGGCATATACCTCTGGAACAGTGGCCAGATGATTTGTTAGCCGCCTTGCCTCAGGGAATTTCGCGACACATTGTTCGATTCGTCAACTTAGATGACCGCGTCATTGCAGTGAAAGAAATTGGTGAGTTCACTGCTCATCATGAGTATCGAATGCTGCGTGACCTGGTCAGGCTCGGTGCTCCATCGGTTCGCCCGCTCGCGGTAATCACCGGCCGGAAGGATCCAGATGGCGAACCGTTAACTGCCGCACTCGTCACAGAACATCTCGAGTATTCGCTGCCGTATCGTGCAGTTTTTTCTCAACAGGTCACCCGCGAAACTGTGGTCCGCCTGATTGACTCGCTGGTAGTCCTGCTAGTTCGGTTACATCTCCTTGGTTTTTACTGGGGCGACGTGTCACTGTCGAACACATTGTTTCGTCGTGACGCAGACGCTTTCTCCGCCTACCTTGTCGACGCGGAAACGGGAGATTTGCAAGGCACACTCTCAGATTCCCGCAGGCTTTACGACGTTGACGTTGCCCATACCAACATCATCGGAGAGCTCATGGATCTGCAGGCCGGCGGATTCCTCGATCCTGAGTTGGACGTAATTGCGGTGGGTAGGCGCATTATTGAGCGTTATGAGGACCTGTGGCAAGAGCTGACGGGGGAAGAATCTATTGGTGTTGAGGAGCCTTGGCTTGTCGATGAGCGGATTCGCAGGCTCAACGACCTCGGTTTCGATGTTGGCGAGCTGAAAGTCACCAGTGATGGTGGCCGCGTTGTGTTCCGACCACGAGTGGTTGACGCAGGGCATCACCATAGGCAGTTAATGCGACTGACGGGGTTGGATGTTCAAGAACGGCAAGCGAGGCGGATGCTCAATAGTATGCAGACCTTTCGGTTGGCGGAAGGTCTTGAAGGGGTTCCGCTAGAGCAGGTTGCGCACCGATGGCTGCGTGAAGTTTTCGAGGCCACAATCCTGGCTGTGCCCGAGGGGCTGCGTGGAAGGCTGCAGGATGCGCAGGTTTTCCACGAGGTCTTGGAGCATCGCTGGTACATGGCAGAAAAACGCCGTGCGGATGTGCCGCTTCAAGAAGCGGTGCAGAGCTACGTAGACCGAGTGTTGCCCGGGCATCGCGACGAGTCCGTATATCTTCCGGCGAGCGATGAGGTCGAGTAGCTCTCTAGAAGCAGACTGTCGAGCGTACGATTATTTCAAAAGTGACAAGTAAACGACTCGCCAGGATATTATAAAAATATACATTCACGCCAAACAGGGGTGCTTTTGGTGGTCGGGTGGTTGTCGGGTCTGCGTGTGATTGTCGCGGCCAGGTGCTTACTTTGGTGCCGGTAGGCGGCTCTGTTCAGCGAAAACAGCTCGAAAACAGCTCAAATTCTAGGTGTGCTTTCGAGAGCTTTTGCTATTTTTCTCCTTTGCATTTGTTCACAGCTGGCTGAAGGCCAACCTAAATTGGTTTTGGTCAAGTAAGATTTTGGTGAGACCGAATACCCGCGTGGGTGGCGTCGAAGTTCGCATGAAAGGCTACTTCTAGCCGCAGGGCGGGATAATCCAATTAGGCCACGGCTGCTGGCAAATATTCGTCCGAATTGCTCGGAGGATGCCATTGAAGTGGCCTTTCTTCTCAAGGGAGAAAATATAGTGAAGAACTTCAAGCGCCTTTCAGCTCTGTGTGCAGCAGGCCTGATGGCAACCGCTGGTTTGGTTGCGTGCTCGAGTGATGATGCGGTTGCAGATGGTGGTGTCTACTTCCTTAACTTCAAGCCGGAGCAGGATGCCGCATATCAGAAGATTGCGAAGGCATACACTGACAAGACTGGTGTCCAGGTCAAGGTCGTTACTGCTGCTTCGAATTCCTATGAGCAAACTCTGAAGGCCGAGATTGGTAAAAAGGACGCGCCAACACTGTTCCAAGTCAATGGTCCGGCGGGCCTGCGTACTTGGCAGGAATACATGGCAGACATGTCTGACACTGAGATCGCACAAAACCTCAACGAGGGCATCGAGCCGCTGAAGGGCGAGGACGGCAAGGTATACGGCGTCCCGTTTGCAGTCGAGGGGTTTGGCCTGATCTATAACGAAGAGATCATGGACAAGTACTTCGCGCTGCCCGATGCCAAGGCCAAGAGCATCGACGAGATTAAGGCCTTCGGAAAGCTGAAGGAAGTTGCTGAGGACATGCAGGCCAAGAAGGACAAGCTGGGGATTTCCGGCACCTTCGCTTCCACCTCGCTTGCATCCGGTGAGGATTGGCGCTGGCAGACACACTTGGCCAACGGACCGGTTCATTATGAATTCGAGGACCTTGGCACCAAGGAAACCGCTGATGTGAAGTTCAAGTACAACAAGGAGTTCAAGAACCTCTTTGATCTGTACCTGAATAACTCCACTGTCGAAAAGACTCTGGCCCCGTCGAAGGCTGTGTCCGACTCGATGGCGGAATTCGCCCAGGGCAAGGCCGCTATGGTTCAGAATGGCAACTGGGCATGGTCCCAGATCAACGATGTCTCCGGCAACGTGGTCAAGCAGGACAAGATTAAGTTCATGCCTATGTACATGGGCCTGAAGGACGAGGATAAGACCGGCATCTCGGTTGGTACTGAGAACTACCTGACGGTCAACTCCAAGGCTTCGGAGGCTTCCCAAAAGGCAACGAAGGACTTCGTCAATTGGCTGTTCAACACCGATGAGGGCAAGAAGTACGTCGTCGAGGATCTCGGATTCATCGCTCCGTTCCAGAACTTCACTGAAGCCGACACTCCGAATGACCCGCTGGCCAAGGAAGTGGCCGCAGCAATTGAGAACGAGGACCTGACCACCATCCCGTGGGACTTCCAGTACTTCCCGTCGCAGCAGTTCAAGGATGATTTTGGCGCAGCGCTGGCGCAGTACGCTTCCGGAAAGATGCCGTGGGACAAGGTTGTCGAGACTTTCGCCGACAGCTGGAATGCGGAATCTCCGAACAATTAAATACCAGCAAATCAATGGTGATCCATTCCATCGGTGAGTGTGAAGCGAAAGCTTCTCGCGCATGAACAACCGACGGAATGAGTTCATCCAATGGCAAGGCGGAGCTCGGGGCTCGGTGACCTGTTAAACCGGTCTCGAGGCACCGGGCTCCGCCTTTAGCTTTAGGAGCGGTGTTGTAGATGCAAGCAACATTGAAAAAGTATTTCCCAATTTTCGTGCTACCCACGCTGATTGCCTTTGCAATCGCGTTCCTGGTGCCGTTCGTTATCGGTTTCTTCCTATCATTTACTGACTTCACAACCATCACTAATGCGCAGTGGGTTGGTATCGAGAACTACCAGAAGGCCTTTAGTGAGCGCGAGGGCTTCGTCGCCTCCTTCGGATTCACTCTCATGGTGGTTGTTGTTTCCATCATTACTGTGAACTTGTTCGCGTTCTGGATCGCATGGATTCTGACGCGCAAGCTGAAGGGCACGAACTTCTTCCGCACAGTCTTCTTCATGCCGAACCTTATCGGTGGCATCGTGCTCGGTTATACCTGGCAGTCGATGATTAACGCCGTGCTGGCATCGTACGGTACGACGATTGTGTCCGACTGGAAGTTCGGTTACGCCGGTCTGATCATCCTCATCAACTGGCAGCTGGTCGGTTACATGATGATTATCTATATTGCCGGTCTGCAGAATGTCCCACCGGAGCTCATCGAAGCTGCGGAGATTGATGGCGCCGGACGCTGGGAGATTCTGCGGCACGTTACTATCCCGATGGTCATGCCATCGATTACCATTTGCCTCTTCTTGACTCTGTCGAACACTTTCAAACTCTTCGATCAAAACTTGGCCCTGACCAATGGTGCGCCGGGTTCAGAGACAGAAATGGTTGCTCTGAACATCGTCAACACCATGTTCAACCGAATTGGTGTGGAGGGCGTTGGTCAAGCCAAGGCAGTAATATTCGTCGTCGTGGTCGTAGCGATCGCGATGCTGCAGCTGCGTGCTACTCGCAGCAAGGAAGTGGAGGCATAAATGTCTGTCGACGCTGCAATGACCACTGAAACGGCCACCAAGCTCCCCAAGGCCAAGCCCGCTAAGCAGGACGAGGCCAAGGTGGGAGGCGTATCTAAGGTCATCATCTACGCGATTCTGGTGTTTTTGACCGTCGTGTTCTTGGGGCCAATCGCGTTCATTATCTTCAACTCGTTCAAGTCCAAGTTCGCAATTTCAGATAACCCCTTCCAGCTGCCACTAGGTGACATGTGGGTCGGGTTCGAAAACTACGCCGTCGGCCTGATGAAGGAGGGCTTCGGCTGGGCGATCGTGTGGTCCTTTGTCATCACGATCCTCTCGGTTATTGCGATTGTGTTCTTCTCTGCGATGACGGCTTACTACATCACGCGAGTGAAGACGTGGTGGACCTCGCTGCTGTATTACCTGTTTGTGTTCTCGATGGTCATCCCGTTCCAGATGGTGATGTTCCCGACCGTCAAGATCGCCGACATGCTGCATTTGAACAACCCAATCGGCATCGTGGTTCTCTACTTGGGCTTTGGCTCCGGCTTGTCGGTCTTCATGTTTGCCGGCTTCATCAAGTCCATCCCGATTGACATCGAGGAAGCCGCGATGATTGATGGCGCATCTCCGATGCAGAACTACTTCCGCATCGTTTTGCCCATGCTCAAGCCGACTGCAGTGACTGTCGCCATTCTGAACGCTATGTGGGTATGGAACGACTACCTGCTGCCGTACCTGGTCATTGGCCTGTCTACTAAGTACAAGACCATCCCGGTTGTCGTGCAGAGCTTCGTTGGCTCCAACGGTAACCGTGACCTTGGCGCGATGATGGCAATGCTGGTGCTCGCAATCATTCCGATTGTGATTTTCTACGTCGCCACCCAGAAGCACATTATCGAGGGTGTTGCTGCGGGTGCCGTTAAGGGATAGCTGCCTAAGCGTTAGCGCATAGGACGCCAAGCACCGCGTTTTACGAAAGCGAAAGCCTCAACCGCGTAGGTTGAGGCTTTCGTCTGTTAATCAGCCTTTATTAGGATATGAACCCGTGGATAGATTTTTCAGCACCGATACAAAGTTCTACGCAGCCTGGTCGCTGTTAGCAGACCTTGTAATCATCAACCTGCTGATGATCGTCGCATCCATCCCGATAGTCACTGCAGGCGCCGCAACTCGCGCTGGGGTAGTGGTCGCTCGCGACATGGTCCGTGACGAAGGCTCAAGGCCCGTACGGCGCTTCTTGCGCGCACTGTTGGACAATTGGCGCACACCAACCGTGTGGTGGCTATTCACCTTGGTTCTCGCCAGTGGCATTGGCTATGAGTTTTACGTTATCTCCCGCGCGGACCTCGGCACTGTCGGCCTGATCTTCGCCGCAGGAGTTACCTCCGGGGCGCTAATCCTGCTGGGAATTACCGCGTGGGTCTACTCGCTGTGCTCGCTTTCCGACGGTCAGTCGTCGCTACGCCGAACCCTGGCAACGGCCACCAGCATGACCGTCAAAAACCTGCCGCGGACTGCGCTCGCAGTTTTGGCGCTTCTCATCGTGCCCGCGGCCATATTCTTTTTCCCGGCGAAAATCTACGCGATTGCTACCTATGTCTTCCTCATCGGGTACGCGTTGAGTTGGTACTTGGTGATGCTGGCGCTTGAGCCCGTTCTGCCAGACAATGCTGGGTAGGTTCTCCCGCTGGCCCCACTGGCCCGGCTGGCACTGACTTAATCGGTGCCAGCTCGCACACCAGGCTGTTGACAATTCTTAGCCCGCGTACTCTTTCACAGAGGGAAAATCCTCCGCCTCGACCATCTCCAGCAGTTTTTCGCGACGTGCAAAAGCGGAGCATGCGCCGACCGCCTGTACAGCTGCTGCGCCTGCTGCGGTGGCCAGGGGGACGGCGTCGTAAAGCGAGGTGCCCTTAGCCAGTTCCGCGGTGAGCGTGCCGACGAACGCATCACCGGAGCCAGTGCCGTCGACAATCTTCTCCTCTGGCAGCTTGAGCGCGGGGTGCTCGTAGATTGTCGGCTCGTCGTCGAGACCGTCGGAGTGCTGTGCGAAGAGACAGCCGTGGTCGCCCCGGAGCATGACGACACTGGGGCAGTACTGCAGAAGTGCCTCGAGCTGTGCGCGGTAGTCGGTAGCGCGGATGCCCTCGGCGATGTCCAGGCGACGGATTGTTTCCCAGGCGCCCTTCATGTTGACGATCAGCGGATCTGCATGGTCAATCAGCGCAGGTGTAACGGTTACGACCGGATTGAGGTTCAGTACCAGACGCGCGCTGTACATGGATGCGACGGACGCGATGGCCTCAGTTGCTTCCGGAAGTAGCTCGCCTTGCGCGAGCACGACATCCGCTGATGCGAACTCGTCGACGAAATCGGTGGGGTCGGTTAGCGCATCGGCACCGCGCTGGACAAAAATCACCGGGCGACCCTTGCGGTTCGTTGCGACGAAAGCGCTGCCGGTCGGCAAATCCCAGGAAGTCTGAATGGAGTGGACATCTACGCCGTGTGCGTTGAGTTCCTCGACCACGAAATCCGCTGCGCGGTCCTCGCCAACAGTTCCGGCCATGATCGCACGGACACCGTTATAAGCGATAGCAACGGCCTGGTTGGCGCCCTTGCCGCCCAGCATATTCGTGCCGTCATCAACGATGAGCGTGCCACCTTCTGCGGGTACGCTATCGACCTGTACCAGGGTATCTAGGTGGATAGATCCACATACAACAACTGTTGGATTCTCATTCAGGTCAGGAATCGGCTGCATAAAAATATAGGATAGTCGGGAATTCAAATCCGTGTTGGCGGCCCGAGTTTACAGCCGTCAGAGCCCGCGAATCGATGCCCTACAATCGATGGCTATGGCAAAACTGTACTTCCGCTACGGAACCATGAACAGCGGAAAATCCATCGAGGTCCTCCGCGTCGCCCACAACTACCGCGAGCGCGACATGCGACCGTTGATCGCCAAGCCGGCCGTGGATACTTTGGCTGATGGTGACGTGCACTCCCGCATCGGAATCGCGGAACGCGCGCACCTCATCCACGACGGCGATGACCTCTCCTCGCTTGCCGACGGCCACGATTGCCTTATCATCGATGAAGCACAGTTTCTTACCCCTGACCAGGTCGATCAGTTGCTGGGAATTACCCTTCGCGGTACTCCGGTGCTCTGCTACGGTCTGCGTACCGACTTTCGCACGCATGCCTTCCCAGGCTCCCAGCGCTTGCTCGAAGTTGCCCACACCATTGAGGAAATCAAGACAATTTGCACCTGTGGGCAGAAGGCCATCTTTACTGCACGGTTGAATCCGGACGGCAGCATTATCCTCGACGGCGAAACCGTGGAAATTGAGGCACTCGAAGCGCCGAAGTACATCTCCCTATGCGCCAGCTGCTACAACCGGATGTCGGGTAAATGGGCGTGAGTAGAGCCCAGAGTTTTTAGTGCCCCCACCAGGGCTCGAACCTGGGACAAAAGGATTATGAGTCCTCTGCTCTAACCGACTGAGCTATAGGGGCAAGGATTGGGCATTGTGAAGTGACAATTAAGCACTATGAACCAGTGCCCAAAACCTCATAGCATCATAGCAATCTGCCACCGTGCGGTGATAAAAGCCCTATACCCAGCGGGTTCGGCTGCCATTGCGTGGGTTCAATGAAGCTAAGTGTTTCCGTGTCGACGAAGGTAATCCCCGTTCTCAACGAAGCTGATCTTTCCGCAAAGTTACGACTTTCGGTTGATGAATCAGCCCTAGGACACTTCTAGCATTAATCCTATGAGTACAAAACCTTCCTTGAGCAGCGCCGACGTCTCAGTCGACGCACAAACCGGTGCCACAGCGAAAGCGAAGGGCACCCCCGTCATGGCAATCGCCAACGAGGATCAGATTGCTGAGTTCGGGGCCTCGCCACAGCGGTGGTGGGGGTTGCTCGTGCTCGCGGTTGGCCTCGGCATGATTGTCCTGGACGGCACCATCGTTGGTGTTTCATTGCCGACCATCATTTCGGAGCTGGGCCTTGACATCGTGGGCGCGCAGTGGATTACCACGATCTACTCGGTCGTTTTCGCCGCACTACTCCTGACCTCTGGCCGCGCTGGCGACCGCTTCGGCCGTCGAACGCTTTTTCTCGTCGGTCTGGTCATCTTCACGGTCGGCTCCGTCGTGGCCGCACTTTCCACAGCCTTGGCGCCACTGGTCATTGCCCGCGTCATCCAAGGCATTGGTGGCGCGTGCATTCTGCCATCAACACTGTCCAGCGTGAACGCACTATTCCGTGATAAAGATCGTGCCACCGCATTCGGCATCTGGGGTGCGGTCATGTCTGGTGCTGCAGCAGTCGGCCCACTCCTGGGTGGCGTGCTTACGCAGTTTGCTGGTTGGGAAGCTATCTTCTGGGTCAACGTGCCCATCGCCGTCGTGCTTTTCGTCCTTGCGCTGCGCTGGGTGCCGAACACCGCAGGCGATACCAATGGCGCGGGTCGCTTCGATGTCCTTGGCCTGGTGTTGTCTGGAATTGGCTTTGGTGCCGTGGTCTTCGGCATCATTCAAGGCGCCAAGATAGGGTTTGCTTTTCCCTCCGCACCCGTCGTCACGCTCTTAGTTGGTGCGGTGGTGCTTGTCGCTTTCGTGCTGTGGGAAAACAGTCGTCGGAAGAACGCGGATCCTGCGCTGTTGGACGTGTCGATGTTCTCCTACGCCACGTTCAGCTGGGGGAATACCACGGCGATGCTTGTCGCGGTGGGTGAGTTCGCGCTGGTCTTCGTGCTGCCGCTCTACCTGGTGTCGGCGATTGGCTTATCGACGATCGCAACCGGCCTGGTCCTGGCAGCAATGGCTCTCGGTGCGTTCTTCGCAGGTGCCATGGCGCGTCATCTGGCAGCTCGGATTACCCCGGCCGGTGTGGTGATTGTGGGCCTTGGTCTCGAGGTCTTTGGTTCGCTGCAGTTGGCGGCCGAAGAGCGCGTTGACCTGCCGCTGTGGCTGGTTGTGTTTGCATTGATTGTCTACGGTCTGGGTCTTGGTCTGGCATCGGCGCAGCTGACCTCGTTGGTGCTTGGTGATATTCCGGTGCGGCTGTCGGGGCAGGCATCGGCAACGCAGTCGACGATTCGGCAGATTGGTTCGGCGCTCGGTGCTGCGCTCGGTGGTATGGCGCTGACGATTGGGCTGGATCGTGAGATCGCGAAGCTGTCGCCGGGCCTGGAGCAGATGGGGCAGGGGCTGAAGGATTCCGCCGGCTCGATGCTGATTGGTCTGCGTGCGCAGGGTGCTCCCGACGGTGTGTTGGTGCCGCTGACAAATGCGTTTGCACATGCCACGCAGTTTGCGCTGTATTCCGCTGTCGGCGCGTTGACTATTGGCTTCCTCTGCTCGCTGAAGGTACTGCAGTTGCGCAGGCAGGCTGAGAAATCGAATTAGCGATGTGGAATATTCGGGTGAGGGGCCGTGTTGGAAATTGGTGTCACAACATCAATCGTGGCAGTCTTATCGTTTGTCTCTTAACCGGACTTGCTAGATAGAAATGACCAACATGAAAATGCTCACAAAGCGGCGTTGGCTCGATTACGGCCGAATCTCCACTTCCTCCTGTCGCTAAACACTTCGGAGCTTCCGCCTCGCTGCGCCTGTCTCTTCGAGGCTGAGCTCAGCGGCCTCGGATCCCGTCGCGCGCATTTGTCAGACGGCATAAGGCGCGGCACAAGTGTTTTCAGAGAAAGAAATATCCAGGAGGAAAAGTGAATAAATTTAAATGGGCGACCGGCTTCGGTGCCCAAGTTGTCTATGGCCTGATTATTGGTCTCATTTTGGGCTTCATGGCCCGCAGTACTGGCGATGACTCCTCGTTGCGCACAGCGCTCGACGAGGTCGGCAGTACCTACGTCACGCTGTTGAAGCTGCTCATCCCACCGCTGGTGGTCACCGCAGTCGTAGTGTCGATTGCCAACCTGCGTCAGGTCGCAGGTGCAGCCAAGCTGGCTGTTTCGACGCTGATTTGGTTTGCCATTACATCCTTTGTATCGGTGGTTATCGCCATCGTGCTGGGCTTGGTCATCAAGCCAGGCGTTAACTCTGGCGTGGATGCCTCGGCAGCTCAGGAGCCGAGTTCCGTGGGCTCCTGGTGGGGATTCCTGCAGAGCATCGTCCCGCAGAACTTCCTCGGCCTTGGCGTGAAGATCAGCGAATCTGACGGTGCTGTATCCGGCTCGCTGAACTTCAACGTCCTGCAGCTGCTGGTCATCGCGATTGTCTTCGGTGTCGCCGCAGTGAAGGTTGGCCCGAAGGCTGAGCCATTCATCGAGTTTTCCGGCTCTCTTTTGACCATCGTGCAGAAGGTCCTGTGGTGGGTCATCCGTCTGGCACCAATTGGTACCGCAGCCCTCATCGGCCACGCCGTCGCTGAGTATGGCTGGGAAGCGCTCGGCAGCCTGGGCAAGTTCGCCATTGCCATCTACATTGGTCTGTTCCTGGTCATCGCAGTTGTGTACCCAGTTGTGCTGAAGATTCATGGCATTAGCCCAATCGACTTCTTCCGTCGCGTCTGGCCAGTGACCTCGCTCGGCTTCTTCACCCGTTCGTCTATGGGCGTCATGCCGGTCACTGAGCGCGTTGTCTCCCGTCGTCTGGCAGTACCGGATGAGTACGCCTCCTTCGCCGTACCGCTGGGCGCCACCACGAAGATGGATGGTTGCGCCGCCATTTACCCGGCTATCGCGGCTATCTTCGTCTCGCAGTTCTACGGTGTGCCGTTGGACTTCACGGACTACCTGCTCATCATCTTCGTCTCCGTCATCGGTTCGGCTGCAACTGCTGGCACCACCGGCGCTACCGTCATGCTGACCCTGACCCTGTCGACCCTTGGCCTGCCACTTGCCGGTGTCGGCCTCCTGCTGGCTGTCGAGCCGATCGTGGATATGGGCCGCACTGCGGTGAACGTTACCGGTCAGGCCGTGGTCCCGTTGGTCGTCGCAAAGCGTGCGGGAATCTGGGATAAGGACGAGTGGGACGCCAGCGCCAACGCCGACCTGTCGCCAGCCGACGAGTCGGACGACGAGTCTGCAGACGCGCCTGCTGAGAAGTCCGATTCCGCCGAAAAATCCGAGTCCGCCACGCTTGCGTAGTCTTGAGGACATGACTTCTTGGAAGCCCTCTGTTCTTGCGCAAGTTGATCAGTGGCCAGTTGACACGGTCGCGGCTGCCGTGCGTGCCGACGATGGCAGTTGGCATACCCACGGTGATAGCGGTCGCGTTTTTGAGCTCGCTAGCGTGACCAAGTTACTGGCCGCTGTGGGCATGCTTGTGGCCGTCGAGGAGGGCGCGGTGGAGCTCGACCAAGAGCTCACGCCACCCGGTCACGGCGCGACTGTGCGTCACCTTCTGGCGCACGCCGGCGGGGTGAGGTTTGCCAGCCGTGAGCTGGAAAAAGAACCAGGGGAGCGGCGCATTTACTCCTCCGCGGGCTTTGAAATCATCGCCGATGCCATCGCTGCGGAGGCAGACATGCCGTTTAGTGAATACCTGCGCCAGGCCGTGTTTGAGCCGCTGGGGATGTCAGATTCCGTGCTGGATGGCTCGGCAGGGCATGGCGCGCGTAGCAGTGTCGCTAATCTCATGGTCTTCGTCGATGAGATCTTCACCCCGACTTTCCTGCACCCAGGTACCGTCTCCGAAGCGTTGACCGTGCAGTTCCCGGGCCTGAATGGTGTCGTGCCGGGCTATGGAATGCAACGTCCGGCCGATTGGGGCCTGGGCTTTGAGATTTTCGGGCACCCCGATTCCAAGCAGGGGCTGTGGTTTGGCGCCTCGATGCCCAAGGATGTCGCAGGCCACTTCGGGCAGGCGGGCACGTTCCTGTGGCTTCATCGTCCAACCGGGCGGGCGGCAATCGCCTTGACCGACCGAGCTTTCGGCGAATGGGCCAAGCCGCTGTGGACTGACTTCAACGACGAACTATGGCGTGAACTGGAAGAACACGCTAAAGGTTAAGGGGATATGAGCTAAGTCGGCGTCGGCTGCGGCGCCGATTTTTCGTCTCAGCGCTAAATCACATCTGGGGGATTAAGGACAACTTGAGGGTTGCCAGCAGCCGTCTCGGAAATAACAATCATAAACACGTGCAACGCAAACCTCAGAAGTGTTGTTTTACCGCAGTGCTTTTTCTGCAGTGTGGCAAGTGTCGTTGGATGAGTTCGTAGGGGAAGACGAATCTCGTCTTACACCAATTGACCGCAACTTTTCCGAGGACCTTCGTCTATGCGCACCCAACTTTCAGGCGTCCTGTGGATTCACAGCATGCCAGGGCCGCTGCAACCACACATCACGTGGGCGCTGGCCCGACTCAGCATGCCCGATGGCACTAAGCCAGGCCGGGATATTTGGCGTGCGACCGACCAGGATGCCACTTTGTGCGCCGAGGTGCCTTTCACTGCAAGTGCTGACACCATCGCCACACTGGTGGACAACCTGGCTAGGTGGCCGCGCCTCTATTTCGAGCTGGCGCAAGACCCAGCCGTGGATGATGACGGCTACGCCATCGATGGCATGCGCTACTGTCATACCCCGCAGCTGGGGACTTTCGCCGGACAGACCGATGCCGCCGGAAACATCGTGGTCAACGAAGATGCGCTGCGTTCCATCATGGCACGCGGCGGCGACATCGAAGGAACCCTCGACGCGGCCATCGGCGGGCCGTGGGACCGCGTGCTAGAGCCGATGCGCATGATGACGGCAGGCTACGCCCCCGAAGAGTGCTTTACGACGTCCACCCCTGCCGGACCCGACAGTGCCAGCGGCAACTCGACCGCTGGCAACGCAGACCTCGGTGGGGTAGAGGCAGCTAACGTGCTGCAGCTCTACCCGCGCCGGGCGGCGATGTAGTCAACTACATCGCCAAGGGTCTTAAACGAGGAAATGTCCTCGTCCTCAATGCGGACTCCCAGCTCTTCCTCACAGCGGACAGCCAACTCTACGACGCTCAAGCGGTCAAAGCCGTAGTCGGTCAGCGAAGTGGAGAGCTCTAGGGACTCCACCTCGTCGTTAGCCATCTTTTTGACGATTGCCGCGACCTCGCCGTGAAGACCTGCGGGCAGGTCAGCGTCGGCGGAACCCTTCTTCGAGCCCGCGTTCGCTGCATTGGGTGAGGCATCGTCAGCGTCACCGGCGCCGGTGACCTGTGTGCCCAGTAGGGCGCTGAGCTGATCTCCAAGGCTAGAGGTCATTATTCAGCGTCCTGAGTGGTTGCGGTTGGATCGGTAATCTGCAGCTCTTCAGCTGCTTCCTGGGCGACACTCTTGTCGAGCTTGCCAGCGCGTGCCAGTGCGGCCAGGGCCGCAACAGCGACTGACTCGCCGTCGGAGTTGAAGTAGCGGCGAGCGGCCGGACGGGTATCCGAGAAGCCGTAGCCATCGGTGCCGAGGACGGTGTAGTCACCTGGAACCCACTTGCGAATCTGCTCCGGGACCGCACGCTGGAAGTCAGTCACTGCGATGAACGGCCCATCGGTGTCGGACAGCTGGCGGGTTACGAAGGCGGCTTCGACCTCTTCAGCCGGGTTGTGCAGACGCTCAGTGTCACGCTCGTGTCCATCGCGAGCCAGCTCATTCCACGAAGTCACCGAGTAAATCGAGGAAGCCACACCGTAGTCTTCCAGGATGTCCGCGGCGCGCAGCGCCTCCTGCATGCCAATGCCGGAAGCCAGCAGGTTGACATGCTTGTCGCCCTCAGCCTTGCGGAAGCGGTAGATACCGCCAAGCAGCCCTTCGACATCGAGGTCTTCCGGGACAGCCGGCTGCGAAGTCGGCTCATTGTAGATAGTCAGGTAGTAAATGACATCTTCGCCGCGCTCCGGACCATACATGCGGTCGATACCGTCGCAGACGATGTAAGCAATCTCGTAGCCGAATGCTGGGTCGTAGGAGACCACGGACGGGTTCGTAGCTGCCAGCAGCTGGGAGTGACCGTCCATGTGCTGCAGGCCTTCACCTGTCAGCGTCGTGCGACCGGCGGTAGCGCCGAGTAGGAAGCCGCGGGACATTTGGTCACCGGCAGCCCAGATGGAGTCAGCCGTGCGCTGGAAACCGAACATCGAGTAGAAGATGTAGAGCGGAATCATGGCCACGCCATGGGTGGCGTACGCCGAGCCGACAGCGGTAAACGACCCCACAGAGCCCGCCTCGGAAATGCCCTCGTGCAGAATCTGACCGTCCTTCGCTTCCTTGTAGGACAGCATCAGTTCATGGTCGACCGGAGTGTAGTTCTGGCCGTGCGGGTTGTAGATCTTCAGCGTCGGGAACCAGGAGTCCATGCCGAAGGTGCGGGCCTCATCAGGGATGATAGGCACGAAGCGGTCCTTGAGATCCTTATCGCGCATCAGGTCCCTGAAAACACGCACCGTCGCCATAGTGGTGGCAACCTTTTGCTTACCTGATCCCTTGAGGAGGTTTTTCAGGGTTTCCGGCTTTGGCGTTGTCAGTGGTTCGTAGCTAGTGCGACGCTCCGGCACGAAACCGCCGAGTTCCTTGCGGCGCTCCAGCATGTACTGCACTTCCTCGGACTCTGGGCCCGGGTTGTAGTACGGCGGCAGGTAGGGATCCTTCTCCAGCTCCTCGTCGGAGATCGGAATGCGCTGGTTATCGCGGAAAAGCTTCAGATCATCGAGCGTCAGCTTCTTCATCTGGTGGGTCGCGTTGCGGCCCTCGAAGTTATGGCCGAGGCCATAGCCCTTAACCGTGTGCGCCAGAATGACGGTCGGCTGGTCCTTGGTCTCCAAGGCCTTCTTGTAGGCAGCGTAAATCTTGCGGTAGTCGTGGCCACCGCGACGGAGGTTCCAAATCTCCTCGTCGGTCATGTCCTCGACCAGCTTGGCAGTGCGCGGGTCACGGCCGAAGAAGTGCTCGCGCACCCAAGCGCCGTCGTTAGCCTTCAGCGTCTGGTAATCGCCATCGCAGAACTTATTCATCAGGTCGACTAGTGCGCCGTCCTTGTCCTTAGCGAAGAGCTCGTCCCACTCGCGGCCCCAAACGACCTTGATGACATTCCAACCAGCGCCGCGGAAGAACGACTCCAGCTCCTGGATGATGCTGGTGTTGCCGCGCACCGGACCGTCGAGGCGTTGCAGGTTACAGTTAATGACGAATGTCAGGTTATCCAGGTTGTTCAGCGCCGCATGCTGAATGGCGCCACGAGATTCCGGCTCGTCCATTTCGCCGTCACCGAGGAAGGCCCAAACGTGCTGCTGTGAGGTGTCCTTGATGCCGCGGTCATGCAGGTAGCGGTTGAAGCGTGCCTGGTAGATGGCGTTGAGCGGACCAAGGCCCATGGACACCGTCGGGAACTCCCAGAATTCTGGCATGCCATGCGGGTGCGGGTAGGAGGGAAGGCCATTGCCCTCGCCGAGGGAGACTTCCTGACGGAAACCGTCGAGGTCCTCTTCGGTCAGACGCCCCTCTAGGAATGCGCGGGCGTACATACCCGGCGAAGCGTGGCCCTGGAAGAAGACGTGGTCACCGCCGCCTGGGTGGTCTTTGCCGCGGAAGAAGTGGTTAAAGCCGACCTCGTAAAGCGGTGCGGCGCCCGCATAGGTGGAGATATGTCCGCCCACGCCGATACCCGGACGCTGTGCGCGATGGACCATAATTGCCGCATTCCAGCGAATCCACTTGCGGTAGCGGCGCTCAATGTCCTCATCGCCTGGGAATTCTGGCTCCATCTCAGTTGGGATGGTGTTGACGAGGTCTGTCGAGGTCAGCGGCGGTAGAGCCACGCGCTTTGCCGTGGCACGTTCCAGCAGGCGCAGCATGAGGAAACGTGCGCGCTCCGGACCTGCCTCTTCTAACAGTCCGTCGAGAGACTCAAGCCACTCCTTGGTCTCTTCAGGATCTGCATCCGTGAGATAGGAGGCGACCCCATCACGGATAAGGGCAAAGTTTGACTCATCAGAGTGGGCTTGTGGCGTACCCGACGAGGTATCGGACATTGTGAGCTCCTTTCAGTCCCTGAAGGAAAGGCAAAGGTTATTTTTCTCCACTCTACGTCTGAATCGTTTGTTGTGCCCCTAGCCGTTTCTTGCACACGCTTTCACCGAACAATCCGGTCGGCTTTACGACGAGCATTGCGAAGAACACTGCGAAAACTGCACCTTTTTGGGGAAATTCTTATTTTGCAGCTGTGAAAAATGTATTTGAGCGGTAAAATTTCTCCACATAGTTCGAAAAATCGAGCTGAATATTTTTTCTAGAGGAGGAAAAGGGAAGTGGTCAACGCCACAGGCGCTGCTCATGAATATGCGAGCAGGCTCGGCATCAAGGAAGGTCAGCTAGTCCAGGAGGTTGGCTGGGATACGGACTGTGACTCAGCAATCAGTGAGTCGGTCGAGAATTTCCTGGATGCAGACCTGCTCGACGAAGACACGGATGAGGTTGTCGACGTCGTATTGCTGTGGTGGCGTGAAGAAGACGGCGACTTGGTCGATGGTCTTGTGGATGCTTCCCGCCCTTTGGAGGATGAAGGCCGCGTTTGGTTGCTCACGCCGGGTGCTGGTCAGCCGGGTGCCATTGATCCTGGTGTGATTGACGAGTCCGCACAGCTGGCAGGTTTCTCCAACACCTCGGCGCTTCGTCTGGGGGATTGGCAGGGCAATTGCCTGGTGCAGCGCTCTAGCTAGCCGGCTTTCGCTGTCCCGTTTGAATCGGCTACTAGCCGAGCTATTGAAATAATCTGCATAAACGCTGTGTGTAGTGCGCAATTGGCAATCTATGTTTGCCGTGTGTTAAAGTTTCGCAGCAGCGCGGCGATAGCTCAGCGGTAGAGCTCTGGTTTTACACACCAGCGGTCGGGGGTTCGAAACCCTCTCGCCGCACAGACATAATCCGCCCGGATTCTTGTAATGGAGAATCCGGGTGGATTTTTGTTTGTGCTAAACTCCCGGTCTGTGCGTTTTACAAAATCGCTAGTAACCATCATTGTTGCCGGATCTCTACTTGCGGGCCCACAGGCCTACGCAATTGGAGGAGACGGTAAACCAGTAATCGACGCTGCCACCTGTAAGGCAATGGTCAAAGCCGCAAATGCAGGCGAGCCGGTGGAGGATCCATCGATTCTCCATCTCTCCGACAAGATGCCTTCCTACCTTGCCGACGGCACCCTGGACTACGTTGTTGCTCCAGACTTTCCGTACCGCGCGCAGCTGGACGCTGCTGCCCAAGAGTGGAATGAAAAGCTCGGTGGCAAGGTCGTGCTCCGGGAAGTGACCAAAGACAAAGCTGATTCGGATACCGTGAGCGTTCGCTACGTGCCTAAGCCGAACTCGCACGTTTTGGCTTCTGCATCGGAAATTAGTAAAGAAATGACGGTTTTCGTTACTTCCACACTCTATCCTGATGCAATTCGCAGCACGCTTGCACACGAGTTTGGGCACCTACTCGGTATCCGGCACACCTGTGATTACACCTTGATGGCTGCATCTTCGCACCGTCATCCGGCAGCACATGTCACTCCGCTCGATGTCGTAGCCGTTCTGCAGGGACAGTTCGATTAAATTGCGTATAAAAGCCAGAAGTCGACGCCTCTGGCGACGCGGTGCAGCCATCGCTGCGGGATATGCGCTTGACCGCATTTTCGCAGATCCCACCAATCACCATCCGGTGGCAATCTACGGGCAGGCCGTCAGCAAACTTGAGCGCCGAATTTATGCCGATTCCAAGGCGCGCGGTGTAGCTTTCACCACAATCGCAGTGGCCGCACCGGTAGTGCTTACCGCCGCAGTCAGTACAGTCGCCCCGACCCTCGCACTGACTGCCACCACGTGGGCATCGCTCGGCGGCACTACCCTCCGCCGCACGGGCGAACGTATGGCCGACCGACTTTCCGCCGGAGATATCGATGCTGCCCGAGAGCTTGTGCCGTGGCTGTGCTCGCGTGATCCAGAGGCGCTCGACGCTGATGGGATCGCCCGAGCCACCGTCGAATCGCTCGCCGAAAATACCTCCGACGCAGTCACCGGCACACTCATGTGGGGAGCCATTGCAGGAGCTCCTGGTGTGGTTGCTCATCGAGCGGTCAATACCCTTGACGCGATGGTCGGATACCGCAATGACCGCTATCGCCAGTTCGGGTGGGCCAGTGCACGGCTTGACGACGTCGCCGGGTTCCTCCCCGCCAGGCTCACAGCTGTCGCAACTGTGGTTGCGGGCCCGAATCGTCGTCAAGCATTGGCAGCGTGGCAACGAGATGCCAGCAACCATCCAAGTCCAAACGCGGGCGTTGTGGAGGCGAGTGCGGCCGGCGCGCTGGGGCTGCAGCTGGGTGGTAAGACGGTGTATCTCAGCGGTGTGGAGATGCGCCCAGTGCTGGGCGGTGGCCGGGCGCCTGCGGTGGCGGATGTTCGGCGTGCAGCTGAGCTGAGCAAGCGAGTGCAAAATATTGTTGCGCTCAGCTGTGCGGGAGCTGTGGTTGTGGCCGGATGCGTCCGGCACGCGAAGGCGCGAGCTGCGAGCTAGAAGCGTTCGTCGTATCGGTTGTCGCGGTAACCTGCGGCGCGGTGGCCAGTGTTGCCGTAGCGTTGCGCCATGCGCTGGCGGTGCAGCTCGGCGGCGCGATCCTCTTCGGACTTAGCCTGCGGAGGAGTGGGAGTGGTGGCATCGTCCGATTCGGGTGTTGCGTCCTCAGAGTCATCAGCGTCATCTACTGGTTCCGCGGCTTCGGCATCGCGGAGGTTCTTAGCCATCTCCTCTTGCTCCGCGCGGTCTCGTCTGCGCTCGACGATTTCAGCACGAATGAACCAGACGACGGCCAGCGGCACGAGAGCGCCGAAGAAAATCCACTGAATGCCGTAGGAGAGGTAGGGGCCGGACTCCAGAGTGGGCAGTGGAATGGCCTCGATGACGGCATCGGATTTGTCCGAGAGCTGAAGCCAATCGGGGTTGAGTTCGGTGTCGACTAGCTCGGACACTTCCTTGGTGTTGATTCCGTAGACCTGCGGCGGGGTGCCGGGGATTGGGGCGGTCTCGGCGGGAATCTCGTTTCGGCGGGTAAAGGCCGAGATAGTCAAGGTGCCCTTCGGGGCTGGCTCAACATTGGGGGTGCTGGAGTCTGTCGGGCGTACAAAGCCGCGGTTGACCAGGTAGTTTTCGCCATTGTTAGCGACGAAGACATCGAGTACCTGGACGGCGGGGGCTCCATTGACCGGGCGGTTACGCAATAGCACGCGGGTATCCGGTAGGAAGGACCCGGTGGCGGTAACGCGACGCCATTCGTTGCCCTCGACGAACCCTTTGCCCTTGGGCATTAGCTCATTGACATCTACGGGGTCGAGCTCGAATGAGTGCTCAAGCTGCTGATTGCGATGCTGCGTCGCGGTGTTCTTACCCAACTGCCACGGAGCCAGAACAGTAAATGCGAGATAGGAAAACGCAATGGCGACAATGGCAGTGAGAACCCATCCAGGGGTCAGAAACTGGCGCACATTCTTAAACACATTCATTGAGCTTACCCGGTGGTGTGGATGGCACTAGAGCGGCAGGTGATTGGCGGTGCGGAGATTGAGTGAACTTCGGGTAAAGTTATTTGAGCGTATTTGACGGGGAATCTACCCGGGGATAGATGGAAAGAGAGGTGTCGTGGTGGGCACGCAAACAGCGAAATCTTCGCCTTCACGCCGCTTCAGCACAGTCTCGCGCCAGTTCATCAAGTTCGGCCTGGTCGGCGGCACAGGTGTGGTTGTCAACCTGATTGTCGTGATTATTGCCCGCAAGTTGGGCCTCAGTCTGGGCACCAATGAGCACGACGTGTTTATGAACTTGTTCGGAACGCGGTGGAATATCCGTTACTCCCACGTCTATGCAACTCTGGCGTTTGTCGTGGCTAACATCTGGAACTTCCAGCTCAACCGGTCCTGGACCTTCCGAACTGACAATCGCCCGAACTGGTTTAGACAGTTCTTCCCGTTTTTATTTGCAGGTATCTCAGCACTGATTGTGAACCTGGTTGTCATCACGCTGCTGACTAACCCCACCTCGCCACTGGCACTGCCGGTGGATATTTTCGACGACTCCACCGGCTTTAGAAACCGCCTCTACTGGGCAAACCTCATCGGCGTCATCTTGGGTACGCCCGCTAACTTCATCTTGAATAAGATTTGGGCGTTTCGAAACCGGGGCAATGCCAGCAAAACAAAAGAAAAGGTTGTTTTGAAACCTTAACGCTCAGAGGCCAGCGCCAGAGTCTCACGCAACCATGCGATGATTCCCGGCGTCGCGGCCTCAATTTCGTTTCGAGTGCGGACGAATCCCTCCGGACCTCCGTAGTAAGGATCAGCCACGACGGCCCCCTTCGGGGATGCCGGGTCGAAGGAACGCATCAGGCGAATCTTCTCTTTTGGCACGCCAGCGTGGAGTAGACCATTGATGTGCGATTCATCCATGGCGATGAAAAGCGTTGCATCCATGTGCTCATCGCCCAGCTGTGCCGCGGTGTGGTTCGGATCGTAGCCAGCATTTTCCAGCTCGGCTTGCGCTCGCTCGTCGGCGGGTTCGCCGACATGCCAGCCGCCGATTCCGCAGGAGGCGAGCAGGACATCGTCGGCAAGCGCATTGGCTTCAACCGCGTCACGGACGATGATTTCAGCCATGGGGGAGCGGCAGATATTTCCGGAGCAGACAAACACGACGTACACGGACTCAGTACGATGCGACGAGTTCATAAGCATAATAGGCAAAACCAAACTTCTCGGAAAATAAAAATAGGATTGTCACTAATCGTTGACGAGTCTTAAAGATACAACATTTCCCGCACAACACGATTCAGGTCCCCAGGCGACGACGCCACCGCCGCTGCCGATGCCCACTCAGATTCCGAGCCGTAGCCCCATTTAACAGCGATGGCGGGGATGCCGAACTGTGCGGCGCCCTCAAAATCATGGATGCGATCGCCAACCATTACGACCGAACCGTGCGGACGCACTGCTTCATCGGTTTCAATGCCCAACTCCTTGAGCGTGTACTCAATGACCTCAGTCTTAGTCTGTCGTGAGCCGTCGTCGCTGGCGGCGCCGATGAAGTCAAAGGCGTCGAGAAGCCCGAAATTGTCCAGGGTCTTGCGGGCGAAGTAGTCGCCCTTGGACGTCGCAGTGGCTAGTTGGACACCAGCTGCCCGCCAATCGCGCAGGAGCTCCGGCCAGCCGGGGAACATCTCGGCACGCTGCCAAGCACCGGCGTGTTGATGCTCCATGTACACAGCGAAGGCTCGGTCGACTTGTTCGTCGGAAAGTCCGAGGGATGCGAGTGTCTCCACCATTGGCGGGCCGGGGATCGTGTTGATAAAGCTCTCGGGCGGAAGTGGGTGGTCAATTGCCTTCAATGCAAGGCGGAACCCATGTGCGATTGCGGGGAGAGAATCGGCGATGGTGCCGTCGACATCAATAAGGACAGTGGGGCGATGGCCAGTGGACATATTGTTCATCCTAAAAGGTCATTAGGCTGGATGGCATGTTAGACGACCCGCTGCGCTATCACGGCGATCAGGCCGCCCATGGCGCTGACCTGGACTTTGCCGTCAATGTTCACGGCACCACACCGCAGTGGCTGCAGGACTCGCTGGCCACGTCCCTCGGAGAACTTGCCGCGTATCCGTCTGCGCAGCTCGATGCCGACGTCCGCGCTGCCATTGCCACCAACCACAATCGCAGCGCCGACGAGGTACTGCTTCTCCACGGCGTCGCCGAGGGCTTTTCGCTCTTGCCGCACCTGGGCTTGCCCGCCACCATCGTCCAGCCGCAGTTCACCGAACCTGAAGCCGCGTTCCGCGCCGCGGGAGTCGGGGTGGATTCGCTGGTACTACCGTCGCCGTACACGCTCACGCCTACGCTTGCCGACGTCCACGAGAACGCCTCCTCCCCGCATTCCCAGCAGCTTGACGGTCGGATGGTCATCATCGGCAATCCGACTAACCCCACCGGTGTTGCTCATTCAGCGGATGACCTGCGGGGGCTCGCCAGCCGTTGTGGGATCTTGGTCGTGGATGAGGCATTTATGGACGTCGCCGATGGTGAGATTATTCGGCGGTGCTCACTAGCTGATTGCAGGCCGGGGGAAGCGAACAGTATCCCCGATAATGTCATCGTTTTCCGCAGCATGACTAAGACCTGGGCAATCGCAGGCCTGCGCTGTGGTTACGCACTGGGAACCCCTGAGCTCCTGGCGAAGTTGGGGCGACTGCGTCCGCACTGGCCACTGGGCACGCTGCAACTTACCGCTATGGCGGCAATCGCGTGTCGCGAGGCAGAGCTGTTGCCACAAATCCGCGCTGAGATTGGTCAGCAGCGCGAGGCTATGACACAGCTGTTAGTAGCCGCCGGCTGGCAGGTGTTGGATTCCAAGGCTCCCTTTGTGCTGGCGCGCCCGGGGGTTGCCCTGAGCACGCATGATGGTCCGGACGCTGCGGAGGTTGACGTCGTCAAGCACGAGCGCCTGAGACAGCGGCTCGCTGCGCGCGGAGTAGCCGTGCGGCGTTGCGACACCTTCGCCGGTTTGGACGGTTCGTGGTGGCGGCTGGCTGTGCGAGACGAGACCAGTGTGCGGCGGCTCATTGCGGAAGTAGCGGATTTGCTGTCGCAGAACTGATGGGTCGGGGCAGAGTTCACTACGCTGGAAGAGAAGCTGGAGAGAAATGCATGTTGAAGGGATGGATGTATGACGGACTCTGCGCAGACCCGTGCCGAGGGCAATAACGCAGTGGTGACCGTTGCCGACGTGCGTGCGGCGATGGACGCGGCCTACCCGCCGGCACTGGCGGAGAACTGGGATAAAGTTGGCCTGATCTGCGGTGACCCGCAGGATGAGGTGCGTCGCATCGCGTTGGCGCTGGACTGCACTGACGAGGTTGCAGATCGCGCGATTGCCTCCGGTGCTCAGATGCTCGTTGTGCACCATCCGCTGCTTCTGCGTGGTGTGAATTCCGTGGCGGCGGATACACCGAAGGGTCGGATTATTCATAAGCTGATCCGGGCAGGTGTAGCTCTCTTCGCAGCGCACACCAACGCTGACAGCGCCCGACCGGGTGTCAACGACCAGTTGGCCACGGTGCTCGGAGTTGAACCGGGTGCGCCGCTAGCTCCGCAGCCGGCTCCCGGCTTGGATACCTGGACAGTGAAGGTTCCGGCAGATCACGTCGATAAGGTCGCGCAAGCCATGTTTGAGGCGGGCGCGGGCACTATCGGCGACTACGACAGCTGTGCGTTTCGCATTAACGGCCGCGGCCAGTTCCGCCCGCTGAGCGGGGCAAATCCCTTCATCGGTGCCGAGGGGCAGATTGAGTATGTCGAGGAAGTACGCCTGGAGATGGTCGCGCCACGGTCCGTGCGCGCGGCGATTGTCAAGGCTCTCGTTGCAGCGCATCCGTATGAGGAGCCTGCCTTCGACATCGTGGACAATCAGGCCACCGGCTTGGATCCGCAGCAGGCTGTGGGCATTGGGCGAGTGGGCACGCTGGATACGCCGATGCCATTCAAGGAATTCGTCGCCCGTGTGGCTGAGCGCCTGCCTGCAACGGCATGGGGCGTGCGAGGCGCAGGCGATCCGGAGCGGATGATTCGCACGGTTGCCGTCGCATCTGGTTCAGGTGACTCTTTCCTGGACACTGTGGCAAAGATGGGCGTCGATGCGTTCGTTACCTCTGACCTGCGGCATCATCCTGTCGATGAGACACTGCGGACCGCGGACTTCTGCGTGGTGGACACGGCTCACTGGGCCAGCGAGTTCCCCTGGTGCTACCAGGCCGCAGACATGCTGGCCGAGAGGCTCGGGGTCGCGACCGAGGTCCTTGAGGTGCGCACCGATCCCTGGACAGTGGCAGAATCGTCGACACAGGCAAGGAAGTGAAGACCATGAGGCTTAGTCCACAAATCCAAGTTGCGATGTTGGAAAAGGCGGAAAACCAAACTCTGTTGGATGGGCTCACCGCCCGCCAGAACGTTCTGCCCGAGCGTGCCGAGTTGCAGGAGCTGCGCAAAAAGCACAGCCGTCAGGCCAGTGAGGCAGCGCGCTCCAAGCTCAGCGCCTCCGATATCGGCCGCGATATTGCCAAGCTGGAATCGGACATCAACAAGCTGAAGGCCCGCGAAAAGGCAGACCGTCTGTCGCTCGGTGCCGCAGAAGACGCATCCACGCGCCGTGACCTCGAACACGACCTGCGCTCCACCAAGCGGCGCCGCGAACGCGCTGAACAGGAACTCCAGCAGTACGAGCGCATGCAGGAGGCCTATCAGGTCGACGCTGAGCACGAATACGACGCCGACGAGGCGCACGATGACATCGTCGCCGCCAAGCAAAGGCTTAACGACGCCGAGGTTGACCTCATTGCGCGCATTTCCATCGCTGAGACCCGAATCGAAGAGGCTGACAAACTCATTGATGGTTCGGCAGCCAAGCTGTACCGTCGTCTAGCGCTTGCTAATGGGATCCCCGTTGCCCGCTTAAACGGACGCACCTGCGGTTCCTGCTTCATGGAGCTCGATGTCGGAACCGTGCATGAATTCACCACGCTCGCGCCGGAAGAAGTGACGTTCTGTCCTGAATGCGGTGCGATGATTGTGCGTGCGGAAACGCTGGGAGCGGTGAAAGGCAAGTAGATGAGCCAGGCTGCAGACAAGCGCGATAGCGCGCCGGGCTGGACGGGTGCGACTACGGATCCCACGCGGTTGGTGCTGCTGCGCCATGGGCAGTCGCCAATGTCGATTCGCCGGGAGTACTCGGGAAGCCGTTCGAACCCCGACCTGACAGAGGTGGGCAGACAGCAAGCGGAAGCGGCAGCACGTCACCTGGCGGCGTTGGTCGATAGCGGCAACATGAGTTTCTCGGCGATTGTGGCCTCTCCACAGCGTCGTGCACAGCAGACAGCAGAGGCGGCAGCCAAAGCGCTCGGGCTGGACATCCACGTTGAAGAGGATCTGCGCGAGACCGACTTTGGGCAGTGGGAGGGCATGACTTTCTCCGAGGCTCACAACGCCACCCCTGAGCTGCACAGTTCCTGGCTTGCGGATCCGGCCGTGGCGCCACCGGAGGGGGAGGATTTCCGCGCGGTCGATAGCCGAGTGAGCGCCGCGCGTGAGCGCATCGCTCAACAATTCGGTGCCTCGGATGTGCTGGTAGTCAGCCATGTCACGCCAATCAAGTCGCTGCTGCGCCAGGGGCTCGGCTGCGGCTTTGAAATCTTCACTCGCCTGCACTTGGACCTGGCCAGCCTCTCCATCGCGGAGTTCTACGCAGATGGGCCGACATCAGTGCGGCTGATTAACGACACCAGCTACCTGCGTGGTTAGCAGCCGAGCACGGCGGGTTATTTGAATTGCGGTTGTGGCGGGTACACTAACCATTCGAGCGAGCCGGCCGGGTGATCGCGGCAGTTAACGGAACCGGACGCCTCTTTTACAGAGTGTGTCCAGGCCGCTGTCGAGGAAAGTCCGGACTCCACTGGGCATGGTGGTTGCTAACAGCAACCCAGGGTGACCTGCGGGAATAGTGCCACAGAAAATAGACCGCCGGGCGCACAGCCGATGTCTTTGACGTAAAGCTGTGGAGATCCGGTGAGGGTGAAAAGGTGCGGTAAGAGCGCACCAGCGGGGCAAGTGATTGCACCGGCTAGGTAAACCCCACCAGGAGCAAGGCAAAATCGCGCATGCTTCGTCGTGCGCGTGCGCGAGTGTTTGAGGGCTGCCCGTCCGATACTCGCGGGTGTGCTGCTTCAGGCTGTCAGCAATGGCAGACCGAGATGGATGATCGCCACCCGGCGCTTTCCGAAAGGAGCGCCGAGGGACAGAATCCGGCTCATAGGCCGACTCGTTCACACAAGCTTTTTACTCGACCACCGCGCCGGCCGCAGTGTTCTCCACACGGATGGTCTCGGAACCGCCGTCGTTAAGCGCGGAGGCAATCCGATCGGCATCGTCGACGTGGGACCACATCACCAGCGACGCACCCGGGCACGGCGCACAACGGGCAATCTTCTCGCAGTCAATGGTGTCGGTCAGCTCGGCAATCTGCCCCAGCACAGAGCTTGCCGACGGCGCGGAGCCACGCTCACTGACATCGCGCGAAACCCCTGCGATGGCTGCTTGAATATCGCTGTGACGGATGTGGCCGATGACTGCGCGGGCACGGTCAGAGGATGCGTCGGCTTCGTCAAGCCACTGAATGGCACGGCCGATGGTGGGGATGTCTTCGTCGTCCGGGTGCACCTCGTGACGAGCACGCACCCAGTCCGCGACCCGCTCCTGTGAGTCGGGGAGGCTAGCGAGAGTCGGCACGCCAAAAGCGGCGCAGGCTTGCTGGAAGAACTCGTAGCGCTCCTCGTCGGGCGAACCGCCGGTGACATCGGGGGAGTAAGCGACAGTCAGCGCCAACGACTGCGGGAACGCCGTCTGCGTGACTGCCTCATCGGAGTGGTTGATGCACAGTAGGCTGTCCGGGCGGCTGCGCAGCGCCGTGGTGTAGGGGTACAGCGGCCACGACTGTCCCTTAATCTGCACCATGGTCTCGTGGATAGCGGTGGCAATACGCGTGCGGGTGGGCACATCATCGCGGTCGCCAAAACGCGCATTGAGAGCCAGCGCGAGAGCACACTGAATTGCCGGAACTTCTCCAAAACCGCGACCTGGCGCGATAGTGGAGGCAATGGTGACCTTCAGGCCGTTGCTGTTGCGCGGAACGAGATGCAGCGAGTGCTGCAATGCGACGATGGCAGCCGCGACAGCGGTCGGCACCTGAGAAAAAGCGGCGGGGACGCTATCCGGGAAATCCATCTTGGTAGTTTCGCGCTTGTACACGACAACGAGCTGCTGCTCGTCAATTTCCTCGATGCCGACCGCAGCATAGGCCGGAATGGCGGTGGCTAGGAGCATGCCGCCGGAGGACGCGCAGTCCTCACCCAACAGGTTGATGGAACCCGGGGCGTATGCAACTGAAGCATTAGAACCGACGGCATCGAAGACGTCGTTTACGACAGCGGGTGCGGCGGGCATGGGTGAAACCTCTCCAGAGATCGGACTCATAGTGCTGGTGTGCAGTGTTCGCGTTCAACGCTTGTGTTCTAAGGTGAACAATTCCGTCGATAATACCCGGCTCGGGGGACAGTGACAAACCTATATACTGGGATTTTATGTCGCCGCAGCGCACATGGCAGGCAAATGGTTGCCTCTCTGCAAGTTTGCTTATGTGTGGAGTTGGCGGTGGCAGAACCGCTTGATAACTCGACAAGTTCTCGATGTGGAAGAGGAGAAAAATCGTGAGCGACAACAGCAGTAAGTGGTACTACCAGCCGTCGACGGGCACGGTGTTTCAGGGGAAGAAAACCGGTTGGGACGACCGAATGGGCCCCTACGATTCCGAAGAGGAAGCCCGCGCTGCCATGGAAAAAGTCGCCGAGCGCAACAAGGCGGCCGACGACTGGGATGAAGAAGATGACGACTGGGGAGTAGCTGAAAAATAAGGCTCTACGCCTTTAGGCCTTCTTGCCCTTCTTAATCTTCTTTTCCATCTTGCGGAAGGCCTTGAAAACCTTTGCCACGGCATCGTCGTACTCAGCCAGGGCCTTCAGGCCGTCGTAGTACTCCATCTGGTAAAGCACGCCGTAGCCGAAGGTGTCCCTGCCCGCACGGGAGGCACGCTTAGCGCGAGCCAGCACGAAGTCGCGCGCAGTACAGGTGTCCTGGAAGTCACCGAGAACTGACTGCAGGTTCTTGCAGGCAACGTAGAGCTTCTCGGTCGGCAGGTCCGCGTTCTGAGCAGCTTCCGCGCTGTAGCGGAGCTTCTTCGCAGCCTTGCGGACATCGTGGTAACGCTCGTCCAAATCTGCCTCTGGCAGGTCAGCATCCTCGCGGCCATCGAGTACCAGGTTGTGGCGACGACGGAACTTCGAAAACGCGCTGCGCAGGTGATCAAGCAGCACCGCAGTGGTGTCGAGTTCCTTCGGTGCCGCTACCTTCTCCGGCTCGGCCTTGTCTGAGGTCGTGGAAGCTGCTGCATCGGCGGCAGTATCAGCCTCAGCCGCGACCTCGGAACCAGCTGCCGACGTATCCTCGGAGTCTGCGTTCTCCGCGCCGTCGACAAGCGATTCGTCCTTCTTCTTAGACTTCTTTTCCCCAGCCTCGGCCTCGTCCGCATTTGCGGCAATTGGCGGATTGGCGAGGAACTCATCGAGATCGTCGAGAAGTTGCAGGTACTCGCTTGAATTGAGTGCGAAAATGACGCGCTGATGAGCGCGGTCGTAGTCCTTCTGGACATCCTCGACGAGATTCGCACGCAGCTCCTCGCCCAAAGCGGCGCTTTCGCGATTGGCCAGCAGCTCCTC
The DNA here is from genome assembly GCF_001809225.1 of Corynebacterium sp. HMSC077G07. Taxonomy (NCBI): domain Bacteria; kingdom Bacillati; phylum Actinomycetota; class Actinomycetes; order Mycobacteriales; family Corynebacteriaceae; genus Corynebacterium; species Corynebacterium sp. HMSC077G07. The sequence goes on from NZ_KV796537.1 coordinate 37,535, forward strand.
CCAGCGCATAGCGACGACCTCAGCGTCACGAGCCACGCCGAGAACACCCGCCAGCTGCTTGAGGTTGCCCTCCAGTTCAGCGACCTTATCGCCCACAACAATGCCGTGGAAGGTCTGCATATGACTGCGCAGCTCACGAGTGGCGACGCGCATCTGATGCACCGAGTCAAACTCATCGCGGCGTACCTTCGGGTCGTACTCGACCATCTTGGCCACGTTAGCGGCCAGCGCATCGACCACAGTGCGCCCCGGAGTACCCTTCGGCAGCTTCGCTGGAACCGGCGGCAGGGGAGCGGAGTCGATGGAGTCACCCAACGCCGTCGCCAACTTCGAAGGGCTTTCCGACGGCACGGCGCCAGCCACCTCAGCGACCTTGGACATCGCTGCCATTACGGCCTTACCGTCCGGGTGATTTGCCCAATCCCCGAGCAGCTCAATCTCCCACTCACGCCAAGTAGTGGTTTCGCCGCCATCGAGGAAGGAAGTCGCCGTGACGTGATCATCCGCAAACTCCGCCATGGGCGTGCCATCGAGGGCAAACACCGTGGTGACGTGGCGCTCATTGTCTACCTGCGCGATTGGTTGCAGCGGGTGATTGCGCACAATTGCGCGCACGGGGGCAAGCAACTCGGTAGGCACGATGTAGTCAGCATCGCGGCCTTCACCGTTAACAGAGCCCTCTTCCAGGCCAACGCCATATTCGAGGCGACCGCCGGTACCCGGCGCCTTCAGATGCCACCCCTCATCGGGGCCGCCCGTGCGGCGACGCAGAGTGTGCTTGGACCGGGTCAGACGCAGGTCCGCCGTGTCCAGGTAAATCGCGGAGAGATTTCGCACCTCAGTGGTGGTGGAGCCAACCTGTGGAACGAAATCGAACGATGGGGCTACCACTTCTGGGGTAGCTGAGAACTTAGATTCCACCTCCAACGCCGCAGTTGGAGTTTTGGACTTAGAACCAGACTTAGATGCCATAACCACTAATCCTACCCCCGAATCGAAGAGCTAACCCGAGAAGTTCTGCGCCTCAGTAGGGAACTCGCGGGAGTGCACCTGGTCGACATACTGCTTCGCTCCCTTGGTCAGCATCTCGCCGACCTCTTCGAACACCGAACTAAACGACGGCCTGCGGCCATCGGCCGGAACTGCAAAGGCATCCTGCCAGACGAGAACCTGGCCATCGCACTGGTTACCAGCGCCAATGCCACAGGTTGGGATGGATAGCTCGCGGGTAATCTCGGTGGCCAGATCCGCAGGCACCATCTCAAGGACCACGGCCGCGGCACCAGCATCGGCTACCGCGTGGGCGTCGGCACGCAGCTGGTCCGCCCCCGCACCGCGCCCCTGGACCTTGAAACCGGACAGCGCGTTGACGGACTGCGGGGTGAAACCGATGTGCGCCATGACCGGAATGCCGGCGTTGACCAGCGCACGGATGCGCGGAGCGATGCGCACGCCACCTTCAATCTTGATCATGTGTGCGCCAGTTTCGCGCATCATCTTCGCGGCGGACAGCACGGCCTGCTCATCGGAGGCCTCGTAAGTGCCGAAGGGTAAATCGGCAACCACAAGTGCGTTGCCAGCGCCCCGGACGACACCGCGAGCAAGCGGGATCATTTCTTCCAGCGAGATCTCGGTGGTGGTGTCGTAGCCGTAGACAACGTTTGCTGCAGAGTCGCCGACCAACAGCAGCTCGACACCGGCGGCGGAAAAAGCGCGCGCGGTGGAGTAGTCGTAGCAAGTCAGCATTGCCCAGGGGCGAGACTCAGCCTTCCATTCGGCCAGATTATTCAGACGAATCTTTTTTCCGCTCATGTCAATAGAGCATGCCATAGTCACCCGCAATTCGAGGCCACGAGGGCAGCGGTTATGACACGGGCGCGGCAGTTGGCTAGCCACGCCGGATGGTCAAAATGTGTACCGCGAATCCGGGCACCTGGGTAACGTTGGAAAGTATGAACAGTCAGCAGGAATTCGTCCTCCGCGCAATCGAAGAGCAAGATATCCGTTATATCCGCCTCTGGTTTACCGATATTTTGGGGTATCTGAAGTCCGTTGCCGTCGCACCGGCTGAGCTCGAGGGCTCCTTTGAAGAGGGCATTGGTTTCGATGGCTCCGCGGTGGAGGGCTTTTCCCGCGTTTCCGAGGCTGACACTATCGCGCAACCGGATCCTTCGACGTTCCAGGTCATGCCGCGTCTGCATAAAGAAGACACAATCACGTCCGCGCGCATGTTCTGCGACATCGTCATGCCCGACGGTCAGCCGTCGTGGGCAGATCCACGCCAGGTGCTGCGCCGCCAAATTAAGGCGCTTGCCGACGAGGGCTTCCACGCGTTCATCCACCCGGAGATTGAGTTTTTCCTAGTAGAGAGCCTGGCTACTGATGGAAAGCCGCCGGTGCCAACGGACAATGGCGGTTACTTTGACCAGGCGGTCTACGACCGCGCACCCCGCTTTCGCCAAGAAGCGATCACGGTGTTGGAAGACATGGGAATCCCTGTGGAGTTCTCCCATCACGAAAATGCGCCGGGTCAGCAGGAAATCGATCTGCGCTACGCCGATCCGCTGACTATGGCGGATAACGTGATGTCTTTCCGCTACATCATTAAGCAGATCGCAATGAAAAACGGTGTGCAGGCGACATTCATGCCGAAACCTTTCCAGGATTTGCCGGGCAATGGCATGCACACTCATATTTCCCTCTTTGAAGGGGACACTAATGCATTCCACGACCCGGATGATGAAAACCAGCTCTCCGACACCGCAAAGGGTTTCATTGCCGGCATTCTGACTCACGCCAGCGAAATTTCCGCTGTGACCAATCAGTGGGTCAACTCCTACAAGCGCACGGCATTTGGCGATGAGGCTCCGACGTCCGCGACATGGGGCATGGCCAACCGCTCGGCTCTCGTGCGTGTGCCCATGTACTCACCGGGTAAGGCACATTCGCGCCGGGTGGAAATTCGTTCCTTGGACTCGGCCTGTAACCCGTATCTTGCTTACTCGGTGATTTTGGCCGCCGGTTTGAAGGGAATTAAGGAGGGTTACCAGCTTCCGGAGCAGGCAGAGGACAACATCTCCGAGTTGACCAAGCGGGAACGACGTGCGATGGGCTACCGCGATTTGCCGACATCCCTGGAGGTGGCGCTGCAGGAGATGGAACGCTCCGATCTGGTGGCCGATGCTCTCGGTGACCATGTCTACGAGTTCTTCCTGCTCAATAAGTGGCGCGAGTGGCGCGAGTTCCAGCGTCAGGTGACGCAGTGGGAGCTGCGCACAACTCTGGATTACTAGTTTCCCCGTACCGCCCCCTTCCTTTTTCGTCTTTAATTTGTTTTTGGGTGACCAGTTTCAATGGTGATGAATCGACCTCGCACATCTCGCCAATCAGTGCCGCGGCCCGCAGCGCTGGGCTTGCGTAACGACGATCGGACGCGGGCTGACCTGGAAGATTTGGGGTGGTACAACGAGGAGTCCCTACATCTGTTGTGGGGTCTTGCCGGAGCCAGCGACCCCAAGCTGGCGCTTATGGCGCTAGTGCGGCTGAAAGGCGCTCTCGACGAGCTGGAGCAGCAGGGAAAGCTGGAGAACTGGGCCACCTGGTCCGGTCTCGATGAAGCCATGCGCGAGCAGGTGCCGCTACGTACGCGTATGTTTGCGCTGCTCGGCGGCTCGAGTGCACTGGGCGATCACCTGGTTGCACACCCAGAAAAGTGGGTTCTGCTCCAAGCTGAGTTTCCAACTGAGGCAGACATGTTCCGCGAGATGCTCTCCAGCGTCGGGGCTGTGCCCGAGGTCATCGAACTCACTGATGAGGCCAGTCTGGAAAAGCAGGAGGATCCCGAGTATCGCAACCCCGTCGTTGCGCCCGCCACGCTTGAAGGCCCCGGTTTGTACCGTGCGAAGCTAACCGGCCGTGAGGCCGAAGTTGCGATGCAGTGCGCCTACCGCGACTTGATCATGCGTATTGCGTGCTACGACTTGGCTGGCACGTATCCACGGGGTCCTCGCCGTCCGGGACAGCCACAAGTCCCATTCCGTCAGGTCTCGGAGGCACTCAGTGATCTGGCTGATGCGGCGTTGACGGCTGCACTCTCTGTCGCGGTGCAACAGGTCTTTCCTTCGTCGCCGGTCTCAACACGCCTGGCCGTAATCGCCATGGGCAAGTGCGGTGCGGAAGAGCTGAACTACATCTCCGATGTGGATGTCATATTCGTCGCAGAGCCGGCGGATGCCCGAGCCACCCGTTTGGCCAGCGAATTTATCCGGATTTCTTGCCACTGCTTCTTTGAGGTCGACGCGAATCTCCGACCGGAGGGTAAGTCGGGTGCACTCGTACGCACCGTGGATTCCCACGTCGCCTACTACAAGCGTTGGGCCGAAACCTGGGAGTTCCAGGCGTTACTGAAGGCGCGGCCGATGACAGGCGATATCGAGCTGGGCCGCGAATACATCGATGCTCTAGCTCCGATGGTGTGGACCGCCTCTCAGCGGGAATCCTTCGTCGATGATGTTCAACGCATGCGCGCCCGTGTGGTCCAAAACGTCCCCGAAGAGCTTCGCTACCGAGAGCTCAAGCTCGGTCGCGGTGGTCTGCGTGATGTCGAGTTCGCGGTGCAGCTGCTGCAGCTGGTCCATGGTCGCTATGACGATAGCCTCCGCGTGCTGCCAACTGTGATGGCACTCGACGCACTTGTCGAGGCTGGCTATATCGGTCGCGAAGACGGTGCCGCGCTGATTAACGCCTACGAGTTCGTCCGTCTGCTGGAGCACCGCCTGCAGCTGCAAAAGATGCGGCGGACGCATTTGTTGCCTGCCGACGACGACACCGAAGCTCTTCAGTGGCTCGGTCGCGCCTCTGGCATCGTCGGTGAGGGCGGCACCGATGCCAGCAAACCGCTGGCCAAGCAGGTTCGACTGGCCAGCTCACAGATCCGCTCCCTGCACAACAAGCTTTTCTACCGTCCACTGCTGAACTCCGTGGTGGAGCAGGACATTGGAACCCTGCAGCTATCGGCCGATGCGGCAAAGCGCCAGCTGGCCGCGCTGGGCTATCAGTACCCGGATCGCGCCTACGAGCATCTTTCTGCGCTGGCGGCGGGCACCTCGCGCAAGTCGCGTATTCAGGCGATGCTGCTACCGACGCTGATGGAGTGGCTATCGTCGACGCCAGACCCCGACGCGGGTCTGCTCAATTATCGCAAGCTCTCTGAGAAGCTCCACGACGAAACGTGGTTCCTGCGTACGCTGCGCGATGAGGGCGTCGTCGGCCAACGGCTGATGCGTGTGCTCGGTTCTTCGCCGTACGCGTCTGATCTGATTATGAGTGCGCCGGACGTAATTAAACGGTTCGGCGACGGTGCATCTGGGCCGAAGCTTCTGAATACCGACTCCGATGCAGTCGGGCGTGCGCTGGTCGCAGCGGCTGCCCGACACAACAGTCCAGCTAAGGCCATTGGTGTGGCACGTGCGTTGCGCCGTGCAGAGCTCGCGCGCATTGCCTCCGCAGATCTCTTCGGACTGATGGATGTGCAAGAGGTCTGTCACTCTCTGTCGATGGTGTGGGACAACGTGCTCGAAGCTGCCCTTGCCGCCGAAATCCGTGCATGGTCGCTGGAGCATCCTGACTCGGAGGTCCCGGGCGTTATCTCCGTGATTGGTATGGGGCGACTCGGCGGTGCTGAACTGGGGTACGGCTCCGATGCCGACGTGATGTTCATCTGTGAACCCCGCAAGGACGCCGATGGAGCGCCGCTTGTCGACGATTCCGAGGCGGTCAAGTGGGCAACCAGGATTTGTGACTCGTTGCGTCGTCGGCTGGCAAAGCCAAGCCAGGACCCGCCATTGGAGGTCGACGTGGACCTGCGCCCAGAAGGACGCTCGGGCCCGATTGTCAGGACCCTGGATTCCTATGTGACCTACTACGAGCGCTGGGGTGAAACCTGGGAGATTCAGGCACTGCTACGGGCTACCTGGATTGCCGGCGACAAAGACCTGGGCACCCGCTTCCTTAAGGCCATCGATCCGCTGAGGTACCCACAGGGCGGAGCTGATGCCAAGATGGTCCGCGATGTCCGTCGTATGAAGGCGCGTGTTGATTCCGAGCGGCTGCCTCGCGGAGCTGATCGGCGTACCCACACCAAACTCGGTTCCGGTGCACTGACCGATATTGAATGGACTGTGCAGCTGCTAATCATGCTGCATGCCCACGAAGTGCCGGAGTTGCACAACACGTCGACACTGGAGTGTCTGGAAGTGCTGAAAGACCGCAGAATTCTAGATGAGGAGGATACCGACGCACTTCGGGATGCCTGGCTGATGGCGACGAATGCTCGCAATGCGCTGGTGCTCACGCGTGGTAAACGCACGGATCAGCTGCCACAGCCGGGGCGTCAGCTGACTCAGGTCGCAGGTGCGGCGGGGGGGGAAGCATCGGATTCCAACGGTTTTATTGAGCACTATTTGCGTCTGACTCGTCACTCCAGCCGTGTCGTCAATCGTGTGTTTTGGGGTGAGGAGAACCCCGACCACGAGTAGGCCGGGCAGAGGTCTGCCGCACCTCGCTGCGAGGCTCATTATGTGGCAGCGGGGTGCAGCCTTTGTCTTAGCACGGCGACCGGGCATAATGGTGGGCTATGGAACGCAACGTCGATTACTCGGTACGCCCTAGGTATGAGGATTTCATTCTCAACCTAGATGGCACTGACCTGCGTTTTTTATTGAGCCGCACGTGTCCAGCAGCTGACACCTCAGCTGCTGGACAAGAGGCGGTGGAATTGCTGATGTCACAGGATTCAGCGCATACGGCGCTGTCTTTTTGTGATCCCGATGTTCTCGATGTGGCCCAATTGGTTCATATTCTGGAGGATTCCGCATCGCTGGATACCCTCACAGAAGTGGCTTATTGGGCATCGGATGCGGACGTGATGGCGCACGATACGCCGAAGGGCGTTGACCGCAAGCGTCGTCGCGTCGGCAAGCAGCAGCTTGAGCATGTGCTACGCCGTGGCCAGCGCCAGGGGCTCGTGTGGGAGGAACCGGCGGGCGTGTGGCATGTGCCACCACATATTTCGGAGGTGTTCCCGGCGGAACCGAGCCTCAGTTTCCGCGTCGCCGACTTGGTGGCGAATATGCCAGCGGATGTGCTGAGTCGCCGTATGGAGCGCATGGGGCTGGAGCCGGATAACGCGCCGGGAGAGGGCACATCGCGAGCTCTGAACGCCAGCGATTTAACGGTGCGGAATGTGCAGGCTCGCCAGGTGGAGCACATTGCAGGCTTCCTCTGCGATCCGGTGAAGGTGCGGGCTCTGGTGATGACAGCTCCGGTGGATATTCGCAATGAGCTGCGCTGGATGGCAACCGACGAGAAGTACTTGCCCTCCTATATGTGGTCTGAACTACGTGCCGACGCGGTGCGCTGGGCCGAAGAGCGTCTGCTGCTGACTGTGCTAGAAGAACCGGCGATACCGACATTTGAGCAAGAATCGGAAGCACGCAACGAATCGACAGTGGTTGCCCGCCTGGTGGGCGCAGTCGCGTTGGCGCTCAAGGGCGACATGTGGTCGATTCGTAAGCCGCATCCGACGGAGTCTTTCCCGGCAACGCTGGAGTCAAAGGAATTGACCGAAGCTTCGGTGGCTGCGGTGGCGTTTGCTTCGGCGTTTATGGATGCTGCGGGCAGCGGCGACGGGCGCCTGAAGGACCCGTTGCACATGTATGAGGAATCGAGCCTGCTGTGGATTCAGGACTTCGCAGCCTCAATAGGGGCGAGTGCTTTCGCGGCGCCCTGGATTGTGGAGATGCTGGTCAACGCGGGATTGATTCACGCTGACAGCGGGCATCCGACGCCGCGCGCACTGCAGTACTGGTACAACGCTGATGCCTCGACTCGATGGGCGTATCTCGCGGCGGGCTTCCTCGTTGGTCGCGGTCCGTGGCACGGCGAGTTTCCGTGGGTGACCATGGGTGTCGATGATTTGTCGCATGCCACCCTTGCCTACGGCTACCCGTATGCCGCGCGTGAAGTAGTGTCACTGGCCGCGCAGCTGGAGGAAGATCAGAAGTTCTATGGCTGCTGCGTCGAAGGGCATATGGCTTGGAATGTCGACAACCTCTGCGCTCGCAATGGCGCCGATGGGGAAGCGATGGTCGGTTGGCTACTGGAGCAGGCCGGCATCTTGGGCATTCTCTACCATGGGCACGCCTCCTGGCAGGCCATGGCCATCATGTATGCCTTGCACGACATCTGGCTGACTGATCAGCACGTCGGTGCTCAGCGCATGGCCGAACTCATCGCTGAGTATGCCGCTGGTCAGGTGCCGACGGCGGAGGCAGTCCAGATTGCCCGCCTGTTCAAGGATGCCGCACCTAACGAGCGCCTGGCTGCCACATTGGATGGCGTCGCCAGCAACCAGGTTGCCCTCGCGTTGGACTTCATCGGCGACCGCGAAACCTGCGCTGAAACTTCTCGCTGGATTATTTCCGAGGAGAGCCTGCGTCGCGCTTGCCTCGCGGTTGACGGCGACGTCGATGTCCTGTTTTCCCAGCTGGGGCCACTGGTCAATAGTTCTATGAAGCTGGTCATCTACGCCGAGCTAGTCCGTATTACCAAGACCGAGAAGCTGCAGGAAATGTATGAGCGTGAGGCCGTAGCAGCAACGCCTTCGCTTGACGACGTCCCGGAGAACTCAGCCCCCGAAACTGACACCGGTGAGCGCGTTTCCCATGGTGCTCAGACTGATGGCAGCGAACGCATGGAGGATAGCGGCCACGCAGACTCCTCCGAGCAAGCGGAGGACTCGGATGACTCGGAGGGACTGGAAGGACCAGAGCAGCTTTCGCTGTTCTAGCCGCTCCGTCTCTCGACTTCCTGTAGTTCCTACTCCGTAGGTTCCAGCTCAAAACGGCTCTGCTGGGCGACAAAGCGTGCCGCCGCACGCTTTGCCACCAGCAGGCCAACGAAACCAATCACCCACACACCGACGACAGCCAACCAGCCAATGCGGAAGGTCTCCCAGGTGTAATTTCCATCGGGAGCTGCAATATCCAGCAGGAAGCCGACACCTTGTGCAGCGAGCATGGTGGCCACAAAACCGCCCATATTCGCCAACCCAGTGCCGGTGGCGAGTACCTTGCGATCGACCTCTTCGCGCACTGAGTCAAAGCCGAAGTTGGACATTGCACCAAGACCGGCCATTAGGATGTTGACTACAATAATTGCCCAGTACGCTGGTGGGTTGCTCGGTGCCAGGAACACAATCCAGACGGCCATGTTGATAAACGCGATTGCGACAACAACCTTGATACGGTCGCGGCCGGTGCGTGCCGAGACCATGCCCATCAACGGCCCGGCGATAATTACTGACAGCGTGTTAACGACCAGCACCACACTGGCCTCGGAGGGCTTAAGACCCATACCTAGCATCATCAGAGGCATGCCCCACAGCAATGTGAAGATGCACTGATGCATCAAACCAGTCCAGTGAGTGAAGAAACCCTGCCAGCACACCGGGTGAGTGGTCACAATCTTCAGAGTCTGGCCGATAGTTAGTTTCTCATCGGCTGCGGCAGAGGCTCCGCCATCGGCAGCCGTTTTCGCGGCCTTCTTGGCGGCGCGGCGTTTACGAAGTGACATCTTGGCTGTGGAGGAGTTTTCCGGGACGTCGGCAAGCGCGATCATGCCTACGATAGCGATGAGAAGACCCGCGGTGCTCAGCGACAAGAACGCGGGCACCCACCCCGCGGCGTGCAGAATCGCGAGGAACGGGACCGCAGAGATGAACTGGCCGAGCTGGCCAAGACCAGCCGTGAGCTGCGTGAACAGCGGAGTGACGCGCAGTGGGAACCACGCGGGAAGCAGCCGCATAGCACCGAGGAATGCGGTGGCATCGCCGGCGCCGATGAATACACGAGCGATGACAGCCAGTGGATACGATGTCGTAAACGCGATGATGACCTGGCCCAGCGCCATAATCAGTGCGCCCACGACCATGGTTTTCTTGGCGCCGACGCGGTCAATGATGATGCCCGTCGGAATTTGTGCCAGAGCGTAGACGCCAACCTGCACGGCGGTGAACAGCGCGAGTTGGGAGGCGTTGATATGGAAGCGATCGAGCGCCTCGACGCCAGCGACACCCATGGAGGTGCGGCCGACGATGGCAACGATGTAGGTAATCAGCGCCGCCAGCCAGACGGCAATCGCGCGGCCAGTGACGTGCTCGCGCGGGTCCTTTGCCACCGCTGTGGCGGGCTGATCTGTTGATGAAATTTGATCTTTACCGTTACGCTGCTTTACCACTCGCCACATTGTAGACCCCATCAACCAACCGGCCTGAAGTTGGGTCGCACCGGGGGTTCTAGGCAGCCCGATTATGCCTGCGGCAATCTACCTTTGTGCCTTAGCCAGAACTTCCTTCACGAAGTCCGCAACCACCAGCCGTGAGACCTTGAAATCAATTACGGCAACGGAGGCCTCATCGGAGTTGGAAACGTCATGGAAATAGGCGTCGAGCTGGGCAAAGTCCTCAGGTGTGCCGACACTGAAACCGTGAGCGCCATAGGCACGTCCGACTGCGGCGAAGTCGTAGTCGGCAATCTCCATGGACGAGGTGTCCAACCCGACATCGCCAAACTGGTGCAGCTCCGCGCCGTAGGCAGCATCGTTAATGAACACCACGCAACCGCCACGACCACGTCGCAGCTGCTCAATCGCCGCAGGTAAATCCGCAATACCCATCGTGCCGCCACCGTCACCGGCGACTAGCACGCAATAGTCCTCGGGCCGCGCTGCCGCGAGGCCGACAAGCGACCCCATCCCCAAACCAATTGACTGAATCGCCGTGCCCACAATCACTTGCTGCTGCGGACCAGGCACATCGAGATACTTCGGTACCCACCCCAGGAAATGGCCACCGTCAGTACACACAGCGCGCTGATTGGGCAGGATACGATTCAGATACTGCAGGCACGCCCGCGGATCCAACCGGCCATCCGCGCACGTCAGCGACTCGACCTCCGCTGTCGTCGGCAGTGTCTTCAACTCCGCACGCCATGTGCTTGACGACGCCCGGGGCTTCTCCAGCTGCTCTGCCAGTACGGGCAGAAGTTCCTCCAACTTAGCCAATAGCGGTGTCACGGACGGCTGAGCGGCGGGATGGGGTTCGTCGACAACCTGGATAATCTTCGCGTCCGGTGCAAACATGTTGCCGCCACGGTTTTGGAAAGCGTTGAAGCTTGCTCCCAGGAACAGCACCACATCGGCCTGTCGAGCTAGCTCCACCTGCCACGCGTGCGCAAAACCGCCCACGGTGCCAATCTGCCACGGACTGGAAAGCACATGACGAGCCATCGCTGAGTGCATAAACAGTGCCCCCGCACCGTCCCCGATGCGGCGAACTAGATCTGCGGTACCAGAGAGCAACACACCTCTACCAGCAATAATGAGTGGGCGACGGGCAGTTTGCAGTTCCTCGGCCAGCGACGCGACAGTTGACTCCAACCATTCTGGTCGGCCGGTGTGCAGATGCTCCTGATTAGTCGACTGTGTTTCAGACGCAGATGCCGTAATCGGTGCTTCTTGGATGTCATAGGGGAGCAGCAGCACGACAGGCTGCCGAGAACTCAGTGCGTGCTGGACCGCAAAGTTTGCGTCGTCAAGCGCGGACTCGGGAGTAACGGTGCGATGACAGACGTCGAGGGCGTCGAGGAGCGCCGCCTGATTAAGGTCAAAGGGACGTGGGCGTTCCGGGTGCGTGCCGACGACAAAAATCAGCGGAATACGGGCTACCCGAGCCTCGGCCAGAGTGGTTAGCGCATTGGTGAATCCTGCGCCGCAAGTGGCGGTCGCGATGGCTAGCCCTCCGCCTGCGCGGTGGAAGGCATCGGCGGCCCCGACAGCAGCCGATTCGTGTCGGACGGAGGAGTAGCCGAATCCCGATTCAGTAAGGGCTGACGTGAAGTGGGAGTTCGCGTTGCCGATGAGACCGAAGCAGTGGTCGCAGTGCTGGGCCAGTGTGTCGGCCAGCGCCCGCGAGACCGTGGTTGTCTTTTGGGAACCTTCCTGCGGGGAAGATGCGGGCGCGTGGGGCATAGGACGGCTATTAACTCGAGTGAAACTCATGTGAACAATTGTGAGGTAATCACGGGGGTAATAACAGCCCTATAGCCCAAGATAATGCCGTTTGCCCTTAAAAAAGAGGGCACTATTCCACATCGCTGCTGCGCGGATGGGGGTGACGTTGGGCTATGCCCGGTTTTAAGCCACGTTGTCGTCGATGAACTTCTTCACCACATCGACATCATTCGGCAGCTCGGTAACGCGGCGCGGGGCATTCATGATGTCCGCGAAACGCTCCGGGCAATCCGGCTCGCGTCCGGTGGCCTCCAGGATGGTCTCGGAGAACTTTACCGGCAGGGCGGTCTCCAGGCAGACGATTGGGGTGGATACCTGGTCTACCAGGCCGCGGGCGACGTGAATACCGTCAGCGGTGTGCGGATCGACCATGACCTCTAGGCGCTCCCAGCAGTCCTTGATGGTCTCGACGCGGTCAGCGTGAGTCGAGCGACCGGAGAGGAAACCGTACTGGGCAGAAGCCTCTGGGAAGATTGGATCAGCAGTAAGCGAGAAGCCGCCCTCCTTGACCTTGACACCAAAGAGGTCTGCAGTGCGCTCAGCATCGCGCCCCAGCAGATCGAAGATGAAACGCTCAAAGTTAGACGCGCGGGAGATATCCATCGATGGGGAAGAGGTAGCCTGCGTCTCCGCAGCGCTGCGCACGCGGTAGGCACCCGTGCGGAAGAACTCATCCAAGACATCGTTTTCATTGGTAGCCACAATCAGGCGGTCAATTGGCACACCCATCTGGCGCGCAATATGGCCGGCGCAAATATCACCGAAGTTGCCGGTCGGCACACTGAAGCTGACCTTCTGCGCGTTGTTCGCCTCAGCACCGTTGCCGCCAGTGACACGAATCCACGAGGAGACGTAGTACACGATCTGAGCCATCAGGCGAGCCCAGTTAATCGAGTTGACTGCACCAATGTGGCGGCTGGCCTTGTACTCCAAGTCACCGGAGACGGCCTTAACGATGTCCTGGCAATCGTCGAAGACACCGTCGAGGGCGACGTTGTGAATGTTGGCATCCTGCAGACCAAACATCTGAGCCTGCTGGAACGCGGTCATTCGACCAGCCGGAGTTAGCATGAACACGCTGATTCCCTCACGGCCGCGCATTGCATACTCGGCCGAGGAACCCGTGTCACCAGAGGTGGCGCCGAGGATGTTCAGGGTCTCGCCACGACGAGCCAGCTCATACTCGAAGAACTCACCGAGCAGCTGCATCGCCATATCCTTGAATGCCGCTGTGGGGCCCATGGACAAGTGACCGATGTAGAGCTGATCTTCCAGCTTCGTCACCGGCACAATATCCGGATCGGAGAACTTCGGGTAGGTGTACGCCCGTGCACAGATACCGCGCAAATCCTCCAGTGGAATGTCGTCCACAAAAAGGCTGACGACCTCTGCAGCCAAGGCTGCGTAACCGTCGTCGACAAGCACGGAGCGCCAACGCGTCAAAGTGGCATCGTCAACCTGTGGGTACTCGACCGGCAGGTAGAGGCCACCGTCGTTAGCGAGACCTCCCAGGAGAATGTCTGAGAACTTGTGCGGCGTGCGCTCTGGGTCGCGAGTCGAAATGAAGTCCAAGGCGGGCCCCTTACATGTATGCCAACACCCGCCGCATCGGCCCATAAGAAGGCCTTTTGAAAGATTGCGACGGGGTTGACCGGTGGATGTTTTCTTTAATTTTTACATATGCACCGAAGCCAGTTAGGCCTCGGTTGTGGAAGATGCGGAATTGGCCTCTTCAGCGTCGAAGCTGAGCTCTTCGGAACGGTCGATGACATCATCCTTGGCAAAGCGGTTAACAATCATGGCAATTGCACCGTCACCAGTGACATTACATGCGGTACCGAAGGAGTCGATGGCGATGTAGGCGGCAATCATCAAAGCGACCTGCTCCTGATCGAAGCCCAGCATGGACTGCAGCACACCGACCGCGGCCATAATTGCGCCACCCGGAACGCCCGGAGCCGCAATCATGGTGATACCCAAAGTGAGAATGAAGCCGATGGCCATGCCCGGCGAAAGCGGCTTGTCCGCCATGAACATCACCGCAAACGCGAACAGCGTGATCTTCATCATCGAACCGGCCAGGTGGATGGTTGCGCACAGCGGCACGGTAAAGCCAGCGACCTTCTCCGAGACACCATTCTTCAGCGCGGCCTTGTACGTCACCGGAATGGTAGCGGCCGAGGAGGAGGTGCCGAGTGCGGTGACATAAGCCGGCAGCATGTTCTTCAGGGACGTCCACGGGCTGCGGCCGGCGATGGCGCCAGCGATGGAGAACTGGATTGCCAACAGGAGCACGGTGCCGATGACTGCTAGAACCAGCACCTTGAAGAACATCGATAGCGTCGTGGTCAGGTTGCCGTTCATGCCCATAGACAGGAACATGCCGAAGATGTAAATCGGCAGCAGCGGGATGATAAACGCCGAGATAATCTTCATAATCACGTCGCGCAGCTGCGTCGCACCGCGGTAGAGCGAGTCCGACTTCACGGTGGTCATCGCCACACCGACCGTGAAAGCCAGCAGCAGGGCGGTCATGACGTCAAACGGCGGTGGCATCTCCACATTGAAGAAGCTCTCCAGCGCACCCTCATCAATATCCACCGATGTGCCGGCCTGATCAGCGCCGAGCAGCCAAGGGTAGAGCCCCTGGGTGGCGGCGTAGGCCAGCAAGCCTGAAAACACCGTCGAGCCGTAGGCGATAGCAGTGGTAATACCCAGCCACTTTCCGGCGCCGCGGCCCAGGCTGGCAATCGCCGGCGTGATGAGGGCAAAAATCAGCACCGGGATAAAGAAGCCCAGGAAGTTACCAAAGAGGCCATTGAAAGTGACAAAAATTCGAGCCAGCCATTCCGGGAAGAAAAAGCTGCAGACAATGCCCAGAATAATCGCGACAATAACGCGGAATAGGAGCGTTTGCGTAAAACGCATTCGGGTACTCATAGTCAATCCTTGTTCGGATGGAATTTACTTCTCTAGCGTGCGGTATTTACGTTATGCAACGCAAATAACCGGGTGTGGTTTTACGCCTTTTCGGCTACCTCTTCTGCAACGGTCTCGTCGGCAAGCACACTCGCCGGGCGATTTGCGCGCTGCTTTCGCGTGACGACGTCAATTGCGTATCCGATCACCGTCGCTGCCAGAGTCGGCAGGAACCATCCGAACTCGATGGTCTGACCAGGTACGAGACTGAGGAAGTCCGCCAAAGCAGAACCACCGACACCCAAACCGGAGAGTACTGAGATACCCGACCAGATGGTGGCAACCCAGACGCCCAGGCGGTAGGTGTAATGCAGCTTGAAGGAGTAGGAAATGACCGGGTCGAGAAGAGTCAGTGCAATCAGAGTGATAGCCGGCGGGTAAATAAAGGTGATAATCGGCGCGGCAATCGCCAGTACCTGAGACAGCCCCTGTGTTGCCATTACGAAGGACATGACCGTGAAGATAATCGCCCAGGCCTTGTAACTGATGCCCGGAAGTAGCAGGTTGAAGAACTCGCTGGTGGCGGCAATCAGGCCGACAGCGGTGGTCATACATGCGAGCAGAACGATGAGGCCGAAGACAATCTGTCCGACCTGGCCCATGGCCAGCTTGGAAGCCTCTGCAAGAATGCCCGAGCCGTTATCGAAGGAGGCGGCATTCGGCAGCACCTGGCCGACATAGCCCAGACCCAAGTAGATGATGGCCAGCAAAATGCCGGCGAACAGGCCTGAGATCATTGTGCCGCGAACCATACGCTTGCCCTCTGGGACACCGCTGACGCGGAGGGCAGAAATGACAATAATGCCGAATGCCAGGCCGGCGATGGAGTCCATGGTGAGGTAGCCCTCGACTAGGCCGGAGGCAAATGGGGTAGAGGAGTACTTCTCAATTGGCGCAGCTGGAGCGGCATCGAATTTGAATGCCGACATTCCAACCAATACAACCAAGAGAATCAGCAGAGCCGGAGTGAGAATCTTGCCCAGTTTGGACACAATCTCATTTGGATTCCACGCAAGTGCTAAGGCGATACCGAAGAAAACAAAGTAGAAGGCCGCAGCGACGGCCAGTGAATCACTGCCGAAAATCGGCTGGACACCGGTTTCGTACGACACGGCACCGGTACGCGGCAGAGCGTAGAAAGCACCGATGGAAAGGTATGCGATTACCGGGAAGCCCAAGGAAAAGATGCGGCCTGCGCGAAACGCTAGGTCACGCAGGTTGTTGCCTGAAATGGCGATGGCGATGATGGCCAGAACTGGCAACGCCACACCGGTGAGCAGGAAGCCGGTGATTGAGGGGCCAAAATTGGTACCGGAATCCACTCCGAGCTTCGGCGGGAAGATGAGGTTGCCCGCGCCGAAGAACATCGAAAACAGCATGAGAGCTGTAACAACGATAATGGAAGCGAAAGACTTCGGGGACTCCACTCCGCTCGACTTGGTCATGAGAATTGTGTTCTTTCTAAATTAGTGTCGCCCGTAAGGTCAAGGGCGATGCTGCATGCTGCTGTGGCGACGCCGTTGTTGCCTGTGCTGCGGTGGCGCAAACGCCCGTTACAGCAGCGCAATTGCAGTTCGTGTGCCCATGTAGATGAAAGGCCACGATGTCGAAAACTGACACTCTTAATGTGAAATTGTGAATTTTCACGGGCTGGGTGGAGCCTGATGCGTGAATTAAGTTGCGGCTTGTATGAGCCGTCTTTATTTGAATTATTAAGGGGCTTCGACGGCGTTGGTGGTGCCGACGAAGGCACTCTATTTATCCTAATGGGGCGTTCGAGAGAGGGAAAATCAAGAAATTTCCCAGAAAGTTTGCTGCCTGTGATGGGGCAGCGAACAAAAGAGAAAGAGCCTGGCGCACACGTTTACGCTGACAGCGTGTGTACGCCAGGCTTAGTACTAATTCCGTCTGCTCTACAGCAGATCCTTCACTTTCGGATCCACCAGCGCGGTCACTGCGGCCTTCGCATCGGCTGCAGTTTCGGCATCGACAGCGTATGCTGCCATCTGCTGGCAGGTAGCGCGGTCGTGGAGGCGGAGAGCGGCGCGGACGGCCGGCACCTTCTTGGAAGCCATGGACAGCGAGCTCACGCCGAGTCCCACCAGGACCAGTGCCAGCAGCGGGTCACCGCCGGCTTCACCGCAGACACTAATGGGCTTGCCGGTAGCATTGCCGCCCTTGCATGCGGACTTAATCATTTGCAGCACAGCCGGCTGCCATGGCGATAGGAGATCCGCCAGAGCCCCCTGCATACGGTCGGCCGCCATAGTGTACTGCGACAAGTCGTTAGTACCAATGGAGGCAAAGTCCACGATGGACAGCAGCTGCTTCGCGCGAATTGCTGCTGCGGGGACCTCAATCATGATGCCGACCTTCGGCAGGCCACGCTCCCGTGCCTTGTCTGCAAACCACTTTGTTTCTTCGACCGTTGCGATCATCGGAGCCATAACCCGCAGGTCAGCCTTGCGCCCGGTGGCGTCAAACGCAGCGGCGAGTGCATCCAGCTGCGTATCCAGCAAATCTTCCCGAGCCTGCGACAGGCGCAGTCCGCGGCGCCCCAGCGCCGGGTTTTCTTCCTCGCCTAGGTCGGCAAAGCTCAGTGGCTTATCCGCACCCGCATCCAGTGTGCGCACAACCACGCGTCGCTCACCGAATGCCTTCAGCACACGAGTGTAGGTTTCCGTTTGTTCTTCCAAACTCGGAGCCTTGTCTCGGTCGAGGAAAAGGAACTCAGTACGGAACAGGCCGGTGCCCTCATTATCTTGCGCTGCTGCAGACTCACCATCTTCCGCCGTACCAATGTTGGCCAGCAGATTCACGGGGTACCCATCAGCGGTCTTGCCTGCGCCCACAGACTGCGCCAGGGCTGCTTCCCGGCGTCGAGCGCGCTCTTCCAACGCGGCGACCTCATCGGCGGTCGGATTCGCAATCACCTCACCGGCGCCGCCGTCAATGGCGACGAAGGTTCCGGCCTCAAGCTCCATGACGCCCTTCGCCTTAACGACGGCTGGAATGCCCAGCTGTGCTGCGAGGATAGCCGTGTGACTGGTCGGCCCGCCACCAGCGGTGGCAATGCCTACGACCAACTCGGGGTCAAGACCCACGGTTTCGGCGGGCGCGAGATCGTCGGCAAGCAGAATAGTTGGGGTGGAGACATCCGGGACGCCCGGTTTTGGCAGGCCACGCAGCTCGCAAATTGTGCGGTCGCGAACATCGTAGAGGTCGGTGACACGTTCAGCCATGTAGCCACCGAGACTGGTTAGGAGCTGCGCGTAGTCCTCAACGGCATCGTGAACGGCCTGGGTGACGCCGGAGCCTGCCTTGAGTTTCTTCACCACGGCCTTGGCGAGCGCCCTATCGGAAGCCAGTTGCGCAGTGGCCTCCAGAATCGGACGTGCCTGCGGGCTGGAGTGCTCAGCCTGCTTCTTCAGCGACTCTGCGACGTTGGCCATCGCTTCGCGGACGCGCTCACCATCGGCGACGGGATCGGTCGACGACGGTTCTTGAGTATCAACTCCCGGGGCGGGGAGTACCTTTACTACTTCAGCGCTGGCCGTACCGGTCGAGACACCGATGCCATAGATGACAGTGTGCTGCTCGTTCATTGCTTCCGATCTCCTTTTCGGGACCTCTGCGGGGATACTCGTCGGTCGTGGTGTGCCGTGGTGTTATCCAGGAGTGTTTTAGCTGGGCTTACTCGGCATCCAGGTCGCGCTCGAGCATGGCTGCAAGCTCGTCCAGAGCTGCAGCTGCGGAGTCGTCCTCGCAGCTCAGAGTGACTTCGTCGCCGTGCTTAGCACCGAGGGTCATGACCTCCAGGATCGAGGCGGCATCAGCCTCTTCGTCGTCAAGGGAAATGACAATGTCGTAGTCGTACTCAGCAGCAGCCTGAGTGAACAGGGAAGCCGGGCGAGCGTGCAGGCCTACGGAGGAACCGATGGTAGCGGTACGAGTAATCATGGTTGAATCCTTTCGGGTCGAATATGTGAAATTTTCTGACTCAGGCACAGTGCCTGTACACCCCACCGCGGGTGCGCCGCCCGCTGGTGCTTGCTTGTCATCAACGTCGCGCACGCTCCGGGAAGCCCTGGAGGCGGTGGGAGATACAGCCGCTGCCTGCACAATGCGTGCAATGTGCAGGGTGAGGTAGGAAACTTCGTCTTCCGTCAACCCCGACCCCAGACGCAGTTCAATGACTGCGGAGATGCGCTGTGCGCAGCGAAACGCCTCTGGGGCGGAGTCACGGATGGCCTGGCCAATAGCGGAGGAGTGATCTTTCAACTGCTCATGCTTGGCAATCCGGACGAACAGGTAGCGCAGGTGTGTGATGAAGCGCCCCACATTGACAGTCTCTGGCTCCAGCGTGATGCCAAAATCACTTTCAATGATTGTGAGCAGCTGCTGCAGGACGCCCGTCATGGTGTAGGTGAAGCTCAAATCACCCGTAGAAAAACCAGCATTGACCAGGTGTAACGTAATCGCCACCGCTTCTGAGCGGGGCAATGGCGCTATACGACGGTCATTGAGGGCGCGATTGATATGCGACAAAATCGCCTGCGCCTGCGCGTATTCTTCACTATAAAGTTGGCTGACTTCCGCGAGCAGCGGGTAATCTGCTCGCTGCCCGTTAGCTGCCCTCATGATGGCGAAACCAATGTGATCGGCTAACGCCACAAGGAGGGAAGCGTTCTTCGTCATTGATTCCGGCAGGCCGGCTGCGGTTACCGCATCGGTCACAAGAGTCATGTGAGCCAGCGGAATTTCTGTGAGCATCGTGGCAATATGGTCCGGATCACGGCCTTCCGCTGGGACAAAGATGCGAACAACTTTGCTCGAATCAACCGGCTGCCCCGGGCGGGCCTTGAAGCCAATGCCGCGGCCGGTGATGATTTTCTCGCCGGTCGCGTCCTTGGCCAGAACCACGTTGTTATTGAATACTCTCAGGATTTCCATGTCGGTAACCGTGAACTCCTCCATAAGTTGAGGGATTTCAGGCCGGTATGCCTTCTAGAAATCAATTATGGCTGAACTTCGATGACCGTGTCGCCGGCTTGGACGGAGATGCCGGTGACCGGGGAAACCTTGGTCAGCTTCTTGGTATTGGTGATGGTCATCAGTGTCGTGGTTGGGTAGCCAGCTTCCTTGACCTTGTCGAAATCGACCTCGGCAAGAACATCGCCGGCCTCGACGTGCTGCTTCTTGGAAACCTGGACATCGAAGCCTTCACCGGCCATCTTGACCGTGTCGATACCGACGTGGACGAGTACCTCTACACCGTCATCGGTCTTAATACCGAAGGCGTGACCGGTCTTTGCCACAGTCATCAACGTGCCCGATACGGGTGCGACCACGGTAGAACTGGTCGGCTTGATACCGACACCGTCACCGAGAGCACCGGAGGCAAAGACCGCGTCGCCGGCCTCAGCAAGGCTGACAACCTCACCGGCAACCGGGGCCTGCACCTGTACAGGCTTGGTATCAACGGCAGTTGCGACACCACCGGCGCCAGCTGCCGCAGCAGCCGGTGCGGCAGCCTCGGCGTTGGTACCAGCGTCACCGGAAGCCTCAGCTGGAGCCGAATCGGAGCCACTGGTGGCAGCGTGTGGGGTGGCGTCGCTGGGTTCGTCGTCAAGCTCTGCGGCGCGTGCGGCCTCGGCCTCAGCCTTCTCTTCCGGCGTGCGGTAGTCGGTGAGAATGATGGCGAACATGGCGACGAAGAATGCCACGGCGACGGAAATCAGGTAGACCCACATCGGTTTGAACACGACAGTGGTGATGAGGGAGGTGAAGACGAAGGCGTTGGTTGTCACACCACCGAACGGAGCCGACAGGATGGCGATAGTCAGACCGCCGGCAAAACAACCGAGCAGCATGCGTGGGTAGATCCGCTTGAAGCGCAGGTGAATACCGTAGAGGGACGGCTCGGAGATACCACCGAAGAGACCGGCAGCGAGTGCACCCGTTGCAGTTTGGCGCATCTGAGTGTCGTGGTCGCGCATGGAAAGAACCAGCACACCGGCAGTTGCGCCGAAGCAGGCGAAGTTCCAGGCCCCCATCGGGCCTTGGATGAAGTCGTAGCCGAGAGTCTGGATATTGACCAGCATCAGCGCATTCAGTGGCCAGTGCAGGCCAAGCGGTACGAGGAACGGGTAGAGCATCGGGATGAGAATTGCGAACACAAACGGTGCGTTCGAGTTCATCCATGCTAGGCCAGAGCCGATGCCGTTGCCCAACCAGATACCCAGTGGCCCGATGAGGAAAGCGGTCAGCGGAATCATAATCAACATGGAGATAAACGGCACGAAGACCATCTGCACATTCTCCGGGAAGACCTTCTTCAAACCGTGGTAGACCACTGCCAGGATGGCCACCATGATTAGTGGTACGAAGACCTGTCCGCCATAATCATTGAGCTGCATTGGCAGGCCGAAGATGTTGGCGGTGAAAGTTTCGGTGCCCAGCTCCTCGTTGACTGTCTTGATAGTGTCCGAGAAGCGCTCAGTATCCTGCAGACTCATAAACTCTGGCGTCATTAGTGCAGCCATGATAGCTGCGCCCAGCCACGGATCGACCCGCAGCTTCTTCGCTGCGTTGTAGGCGACCATGATTGGCAGGAAGTAGAAGACACTGCGCCACATGGCATCGACAAAAATCCAGGTGGCGGACTTATCTTCAGCGCGGAAGTCGACGATGTTCAGGCCGTCGAGAACTGCGGCAATCGCGATAATCAGCGATGCACCCAGCAGCACGCCCAGAATCGGGCGGAAGGAATCGGAGAGGTACTCGAAGAAGTTATCGAGCCACGAGTACTTACCGCGTGCCTTCGAGCGGGCTTCTGCCTTTACGTCTGCATCGGACTTAGTGGCAACTGCGCCTGTCCCCTTCATCTCTGGCAGGTGCTTAATTGCCGTGTACATCGACTCGACACCGCCGCCACAGATGACCTGGTAGCGGTTATCGCCCTGGTGAACGACGCCGAGCACGCCCGGCACCTTGTCAATCTTGTCCTCGTTGATCTTGGAGACATCACCGAGTTCAAAACGCAGACGCGTCGCACAGTGCGTCATGCTTGTGATGTTTCCGGGTCCACCGAGGTTTTCAACTATTGCCCTCGCGCTGGAATCTTTTGACGACCCCATCGTGACCTTCTTTCACGGTAGACAGGGCCGTTAAACGCAAAAAAGACCCGAGGCACCACGAACTGTGGGCCTCAGGTCTTGCCTCTAAAGAGTAACAACCCTGGGTTGATATCTATTGATTTCGACCCTACTCCGTTTTACATAGTTTTGACAAGGTAGTAATGCAAGCCCAAATTGTACATTTGGGGACAGCCCGGATTTCCTGTGGACAACCGCATGCAACTTACTTCGCGGTCAACACGGAAGTCGTAAGGTGGCAGCTATGAGGATTGGAGTTTTAGGTGTAGGAGCAGTGGGCGGCTGGTTTGGCGGTCGCCTCGTGCAAGCGGGCTATGATGTTGTCTTTCTCGCCCGCGGTGAGACCCTGACACGTCTCCGTGAGGTGGGGCTCACGCTTATCGACGAACACGGGGAGCGCAGCATTATCCCCGTCAAGGCGGCTGATAACTGGGATGAACTCACCGCCGATGGCATCGATGTCGATGTTGTGCTTGCGGCGACCAAGGCGCTGCCGGGCAACGATCCCTTCCCGCAAGTTCCGGCCGGAGCGGGGGTGGTCACCACCCATAACTCGGTGGAAATCCCTTATTTGGCAGCGGGGCGCTTCGGCGAGGACAAGGTGTTCCCGGGCGTTATCCGCGGTTTCTTTATCCACACCGGCCCCGCGGAAGTCACTTTCCGTCCTGGGCCGATGAGTTTGAACATCGGCACATTTGATGGCTCCACCAATGGCCTAGTCGGGGAAGTTATCGAGGCGCTGCATGCAGCCGGACTGGGAGGCGAGCAACTGCCGGATATCTGGGTCGATATCTGGGCAAAGGCGATGTTCGTGGCCAACCTCGGTGCCCTGGGTGCCCTGGCTGATAGCCCGATTGGCTACCTGCGTGAGGAAATGCGTGACAGCTTGACTCGGATGTTTGAAGAAACCGAAGCAGTTGGTCGCGCCTGTGGTGTCGCGCTTCCGGACGATATCGTGCCACGAACCTTGGCCTTTGCTGATGCGCAGGGCTACGACAACACCTCGTCGATGCAGCGCGACTACACAGCAGGGCTTGCCAATGAGCTCGATGCCCAGATTGGCGCAATCCGCCGGATGGGGCAGAAGGTGTCAGTGGAAACACCGACACTGGATCTGGTGTATGGCGCTCTGGTTGGGCGTCAAAAGAACCACGAGGATTAACAGCTGCGGCGCGCAGTTAAATCAAACCGGAATTGGGGGATTGGAAAGACTGATGAAAATTGGATCGGACTACACGGAAAACAATGGGCTCATCATCGGTGAGGATGAATTGGCTCGACCGGCGTGGGCGGCTCACAGCGAGCTGCTGAGAGAATATTACGATACCGAGTGGGGGATGCCGGTGCGTGATGAGCAAGGACTATTCGAACGGCTCAGCCTGGAAGTATTTCAGGCGGGACTGTCGTGGGAGACAGTTTTGAAGAAGCGGCCCGCGTTTCAGCAAGCCTTTGCGAACTTCGACCCCGATACGGTTGTTGATTTCGATGACGAAGATGTCGAAAGATTGATGAATGATGAACGGATCATTCGGAATCGCAGGAAGATAACCGCAGTAATCAATAACGCCGAGGCGACTATTGCTCTGCGCGAGCACGGCGGCTTAGCCGAGCTGATGTGGTCGTTTAAACCAGAGAAGTCTCCGGAGCCACGTTCAATCGAAGAGGTTCCCAGCTTCTCCGAGGAGTCCAAGGCGCTTGCCAAGGCATTGAAGAAAGCCGGTTTTAAGTTCGTAGGCCCCACCACGGTCTTTGCATCAATGGCTGCCGTGGGGATTGTCGATATCAACATTGTTGGCGCACATCGGCGCGGTGCATCTGGCGTTTTTGACTAGGCGAGGGGAAACTAGGTGAGTGGGAAACTAGGCGAGGGGGGAAACTAGGCGAGGGGGAAACTAGGTAAGTGGGGAATGCGACTAGCTAGGGAAAGAAAAAGAGCGTGCCACCCGGCACGCTCAAAATCTTTCGGTTCGTGTAGAACTACTTGTTCTCGTAGGAGTCGGAGTAGTTCTGGCCGTCCTCAGAGGTCCACTTCATGGTGTCCTTAGTGAACGGCTGCTCCCAGCCGTTTTCAATCTCGGACTCCGGAGCGGTCGGCAGACCAATCTCGTTTTCCAGTGCACCGTTGGCAACCCAAGTCTCGCGAATCTTACCAATCAGTGGCTGTGCACCGTTGGTATCCGGGGACTCAACGAAGGTGACATTCTCGTATTCAGCGGCAACTGCGTCGCCGGCCTTCTTAGCGGACTTGAACTCGCCAGCTTCAGTACCGTACGGGGAGGTGAAGGAAGAAGCTGCCTCGGTGATGGACTCAGGCAAGTCAGCTTCTGCCACATCCTCGCCAGCAGCGTCGCCCAGACCCAGACCGTTCATAGCCTCGTTAGCCTTGTCCTTAGCACCGTCAGCAGCGTCGCCAGCCTTGTCCTTAGCGCCGTTCATAGCGTCGCCAGCCTTATCAGTGGCGTCGGTTGCTACCTGGCCAGCCTGATCCTTGGCGTTGTTAGCAGCATCCTGTGCATCATCGGAAGAACATGCAGCCAGACCGCCGAGAAGAGCGGCGGAGCCGACGATTGCGGTAGCGATACGGGTCATCTTCTTGTTCTGCATTTCAAACCACTTTCTTGAGAGCTAACTAAGTTACCTATTCAATTATTGGCATCTTCCACTATTTGCCCGAATTAAATTCAAAGAGAAAATGACAGTTCTTTCGAATATCAGGCATTGGAAGATGGTGTGGCTTCAAAGCCCTACAGAAAGAACACTAGGTAATTCTGAGGCTTGTGCAAGTCAAACTGCGTGAATCTGTGTACTTTATGCACTATTTGTTACCGAATTTACGTGATTGCGAAATTGGAATAGTGCTGGTGAGGGCGTTGCGAGTAACGGAAAGGTATCAATCTTATTAAGCTTGACGTTTATTGCTTATTTTCTTTCCCCGTGGGGTTGGAGCCGCGGGCATCGTCGTCAAGCGTGTACTTGCCATCTGGCAGGACGAACCATGCCAAAAGGTAAAGAGCTAGGAATCCAGCGCCAATCTTCCAGCCAAGCATCGATCCAACGCAGGGGAGGATGATATAGACCATTCGCGTGAAAGTGATATCCCAACCTTGGCTTTCCGCAATTCCTGCGAGGACGCCACCGAGGAGGCGGTCATTACGCGAGCGGTAAATTTTCTTGGTGGATCTTTCGGGAGCGGCGTCGCTCATTAGATAAATACTCCGAGGTATGGATATTTAGGTATTTCCGGTTGATTGCGCTTATACGTAAGTTTCCTTCGGCATGATAATCCATGCTGCAATGTAGAGAAGAAACTGCGGGCCCGGCATCAGGAAAGACGCGACAAATATAACGCGCAGCAAAGTCGCATCCCAGTTGAAATACTCAGCGAACCCACCGAGCACACCGGCAACCATTTTGTTATTGGTGGAACGGGTCAGTGACTTGTTGTTCATACTTATCAAGGGTAGCCCTAATCCGTTTAGTTCGCAGTGGTGCTAGCTCTACTAAAAGTGTCGACCTAAACAGCATGCCGCGGGCAAAACACCGCTACCCCAAGGCGATTAGGTGGGGTAGCGGTGTGGGCGTCGTCAAGCGAGTTTTACTGGGCGAGGGGCACATTTAACAACTCTCTGACCTGCACGAACGTAAACCACCATGTAAGCGTTCCCCACGAACCTCCCCGTCAATTTCGACACCACCTTTTTACAGGAATGCTTTTGCCAAACAGTTCTTAGGAAGTGCTGATTGCGATGCTTTTAGTGCTCGGACTTAAGTAGGTGGGTTAAGTTCACCCATTCGTCACTGATCGCTTTTTGGGAAAATTCCTCGAACAATGCCGTAGACCAAACCAATTACTTCCACCACAACTGAACCCATGTACGCTATGAGGACCTGGTCCGAGAGGTAAAAGCCATCTTTCGATGGATCATGAGGGCCTGTGGCTGATAGGTAAATCAGAAAATGAGCCACAATGAGCTGGGCTATGAGAATGCAAAGCAAGACCCAAGCATAGATGTTTCTATTGCGAGTGTCTGATTCATACCTGCCGTTTTCTAGTTGCTCTCTCGTCGGGTCTTTCTTTTGGTGTCCGAAACGCGAGAATCCTTTCCGCCAAGCCCTATGGGGCTTGGTGGGGAAATCCAAAGCATCAATGCTGGATGCCCCCTCCTGTGCGACCTCCCGGTCGTCAATATGAGGCCGGGGAGCGCCTGCGGAGGAGCTCTCTGATGACGTTTCTGCTTCGGTCACGCAACAAGACCCAGGTTGCGTAAGCGGATCGACATTGCTTGCTCGGATACCCGAAACAGTCGCGCCAATACCCCAACGTCCTGAGTCAATTGATACTTCTCCTTGACAGCCTCAGCAGGCATGAGTAAAGCTGCGGCGAACCTGTTTGCGTAAATCTCTTCAATGTCGGTCCCTTCACCAGCGAGACGACCTCGGTCTCTCTTCTTCCGAGAAAGGGAACGCCGATAGGTGTCGTAAAAATGACCCATTTCATGGGCGATAGTGAAGCGCTGACGCTCAACATTGTGCTTGTTGTTGACGACGATAAATGCCCCCTTTTCGTCCCAATCGAGGTAACCAGAAAGATTAGAAGGGAGGTTATAGCCAAACACTGGCACTCCATATACTCGGGCAACCTGCAAAGGGTCAACAGGGAGTGCCACGTCGCCAGCCGCGTCCGAGTAGGCGAGACGCAAAGCAGTTGCTGCGTCACCGGCAGGAGTTAGAGGGCGACCAAATTCAAGAGGTGGGATAGTGGTCATGAGATTACTCCTTCCGTGCGTAAACAACAGCTTTCAGAATCATCATAACCAACCGGAATGTGATGATGCCCTTAACATCGGCTCCTGGTCGAGTTATTCTCTCATTAACTACAACGTCCATGTGATGCCTAAGATTCCATCAACCATATTTGGGGGTATTGAACGCTTTTTCTGAATGGCAGAAATCCACTTTTCGTTGCACTATCCCATTTCTTGGAACTCAGATATTCCCGTCCATTTGAAGACAGAAAAGAGAAAACCCCTGCTAGAAAGGCGATATAAGTGTTTGCCAGGCAGGGGCTACAAGAGGCTATGTGTGGGTCAAAACTCGTGCATTACAATGAGCTACCTACACTCGCTCCCACGTCCCAAGGAAGATATTCGTCTGAACACCCTGCAACCGTAGCCGCCGCACGGTGGAGCACGCCCCGACCTTGGTGCGTGCAATGCAGACTAGTTCGCCCGTGTCGGCTGTGCGCACCTCGAAGCGGTACATCTTATCGGGAATGTCCGTGGTGCCCTCGTCGACGACATGGTACGGGCGACTTCGCGGAATACGGGCGCCAGCGGTGGTATTCCACTGGGGGCCAAAGAATACTTCGTCGGCCACGCGGTGCTCGGAGGTCTTCTCCCGTTCACGGGAGGCTTCTTCGCACGGAATAGCTGCGTTGGTGTGCGACTGGAACGTGCGCCAGGCAATGCGGTCAAACGTGAACGCCTGGTTTTCCGCTTTCGTAAGTTTGCTTGGGTCAACGTCGGCCTCAACAGTGACTTCGCCATTGCAGTCGGCGGCGCGAAGAAGTGCGTGCAGCAGGCCGGTGGGACGGTCGGGGCGCAGAGGCATGTGTTGCCCGTCCGAACCGAGAACACGGAACGTACTCGCGTGTCGGTCCGCGAAGCGGGTGAGGGAGGACAGTTGCTCGCGGTCAATGTAGAAGCGGAGCTGGAGAGGGGGGGGCGGTTGTGATTGCGGTCTGATGGTTGGCGGATGGACGGATTGAATGAGTGTGGTGGGTGCTCATGGCTGGCCATTGTTGCAGGCCCTGGGTCTTTTGCATGTGCGTTGGGGGGGGGGGCAAGACTCGTGTGAAAACTCGATTGTCCAGGTTTGTTTCAATACCGGTCTGTGGCGAAAACACTGAGGACACGCTCGATTTCGGGATTGTGTGCTGCACGTTCACGCGTCCTGGATTATGGTGGTGATGCACCTAACAAGCCCCCCCCCGAGCGCTGCGGGTGCGAAAACGAGGCCCCTTGATTGCGTGGCCCGCTCACGGCCTGCTTTCCCCCAAAGCAGGCCGTGAGTCTTTTTTAAGAACTCAGGTGACTTTAGCGTTCTTGCAGTAGGTCTAGCTGCTCCAGAGTTCCGCTTCGGGATTCCGTTTCGCCTTCTCCGCTGACTCTCGCGTTAGTTACACGAACACCCCGCACCTCAAGGAACTCTGCCTTCTCGGCGATACCACTGACCTCAAGAAACACGCCACGACCGTGCGCTTCCAACGCCTTGTCATAGTCGGATTCGTTGAGGTGACCGGTGAATACACGCGTTTTGCCGTCTCGCCCCGTCCCTCGCATCTTGATCCGTCGCGAGTCCGGTTCGTCCCACTGGCGCATAAGTCCAATGACCTCACCTGCCACGACCATTTCGGTAGGCTGCGGAGCCTGTTTCAGCGTCGCAATGCCCGCTTCCACAGCTTCGGTCAACGTCGGTTCGAGAACAACCGCCCCGCGATACGACACGACGGAAGGTTCGTCAGCTTCGGTCTTAATGAACTCGACCGAGACTTCCGTCTCGTCCGTGCCAATGAGGTTTCGGAAACCAGTCAGCATTTCGACGGACACCCCCTGGGTCATTGCCCACCCGAAGGCATCGGGGTCTTTGTCTTTGCGGAACTCTTCGAGGACTTCCTTGGTCGCCTGAACCGAGGCGAACACCGTCTCGGTGACTTCGCGGGACGATACCTGAGAGTGCTTCTTCATCTTGGCACTGTTGCTAATCGACAACGCAGCAGTCGCCGGGACAAATGCTTTCACGACGTAACTGCCGACTTCCGTTTGGCCCATGAGACATGAGTCCAGGTAGTTGTTGGCAATGACACGGTGGGAACCCTGGTACCAGCGCTTGGGTTCATGGCTGACTCGGGCACCTGATTTCAGCACTTCTCCCAGTCCTTCGACCAGACGTGCTCCCATGTGCCATTCGACGACACCGCTACGCACCGCCGGCCCGTCGGTCGATACGACGAACTTGTCGAGGGAGCGCTCAAGGCGCAGTTGGGAGGTGGCCAGTTCTTCGACGACATTGGCGGCGCTGAGGTCTGCCAGCTCGGTCAGTGCTCGGTAAGCAATCCGCTCAAAATCGGGTGCTTCGGGATTGTGGGGCAGGAAAACCCCAGCCTCTTCTCGAATGACCGCAGGTTCGAGTTTCGCCGTGGGGGAGGGGACCCATAGCGATATGCGCGGGTTGTCGTCGTCGGTTTGTTTGACCCACGCCAGCTCGGTCAGCGTCAGTTCGAGAGCTTGGATGTCCAGAGGTGCGTTATTCATAGTTTAAGCTCCCCTCTGCGGTGGAGGGCGAACAGTTCGACGAGTGCAGCGTCGTCGAAAACGTTGGCTGTCGGAATTTTGACGATAACGTCGCCGTCGTCGGCCACGTCGGACGGCTTCTCGCCCGTGAGGTTGATCCAATAGTTGCGGGCGCTGAGTTGGGTGAGCGCATCCTCATGTCCAACCCATTCGTTCATGTCCGGGTGAACGAGTTGAGCGACCAGAATGAGCGGTTCGTTCTTGCCCACGAAGCGGTAGTCGTCGTATCGCTGCTTCGATACTTTCACCTTGACGAACTCGTCGTTAGCGTTGCCTTTTTCGGTGCATTTGAGTTGCAGGTTGATGGTCAAGCGGTCGCGGACATTTTTCGTCTCGTGGGTGACAGTGACATCAATGCCTGTGTCGATACTCTCGGTTTTGGCAACGCAACCTGCGGCGCCCGCGATGGCGTGGATAACACCAGCCTGGAACTCTTCTTTGAGTTCGGTGCGGCGGGTGGGGCGACCGCGAACCCACACCTCCTCATACCCAGATCTAATCGCCAATGCAGTCATAGTCGGAGATTCTAGTGGTTGCCTACATTCTTAGCTGGGGTTTGGGGTTAGAAAAGTGTTACTTCGTCAGCGCATCGAAAACGTCGTCGGGCAGCGCCTTAATGTAGGCGATTCTCGCCATGATCGCCGCTTCGAGATTCGCCACGGACAGTCGCATCGACGGCTCATAAAACTCGCTCTGTCCTACTGCTGAGGTAATCAATGCTGCTGCGTCGTAGTTGGACTCGGCAACCATGCGCTCGAAGAAAATCTGGTAGCGATCGATGTATGACGTGCCACGGAAAATCGGGTCAGCCTCGAATGGCATCCCGGCAGGCAGTCCGACTGGCCTCGTCGAACCGTCCGCCGATTCGACGAGCATGACGAAACCAAACCACGGCTTCAAACGCCCAAACAAACCTCGCTCCGCGGCCATTTGCGAATCGGCAGCAAGACCTAGTGCTTCCTCGGTTCGATTGTTGAAGTTGTTGCCGAATGAAGGGCCCTTTTGGGACTTGAACTCCATTGCGGCGACGAGTGCGCCGCGGTGCAAAACGATTAGGTCCCAGTTCTTTGCCGGACGGAAGTATGCAGGTAGGTTGTTCTTGCCCGTGGTTTTGACCGTGAGTTCAATGTCTGGGTCGGAAAGCCAAATTTCTGCCACGACCTGCTGTACCCCGTCCATTTGCTTGCCGCCGGTTACGGCCGAGCGGTTGCCGTAGTCTTTGATCCCGGTGATCGCTCCCTGACGATTGCGTTGGAGGTCAAGACCCTGCCAATAGGCTGCGACAGCTAGTTCCCACTTTGACCTGTCCATTTATGCCATCCACCGAAACTCATGTGGCAAGTCGTAAGCCTCAAAAGCTGCTTCGGTTGCCAACGCGCGATCACCGTTACGAAACGCCAGTCTAAGTTTCTCGGCAGTCTCAGAGCCAATCGAAGCGGGGGTAGGAACCGCAATCTTGCGCAAATACTGCGCTTGGAATCTGAGCGTTCCACCACGCATCAGCACAGCGTAGGACCGAATGAACATTTCTGCGAGGTCGGAGAGGAGCAGGCCAGCAAGTACCTCAAGGTCCCACGTCGACGAGGTGATGTAGTACAGGTTGTGGTGGGGGTATAAGCCACCTGGTTCGAGTACTGGCGTGATTCGCGCCTTCATGTCCTGGAACAGCAACTTCGGGCTAGCGGCAAGACCAGGCTTTACTTTGTCAATGGTTCGGTGCCACTGCCTCGGGTTCTTCTTAGCGACGAACCGGGATTGCACCTTTCCGATAGACAACAAGTGGGCTTTCATGAGCGGGAAGTCGTCAATGTCCACGAGTACACCATCCTCGTCCCACGGGTTGACCAGGAGCTTCTTCGTCTCTTTAAGTGTCCCGGAACGTATGTCGTCTGCCATAACAATAGGTAGCAAACGAGAGGGTTCAATCGTCTCCGACGCGGCGACATCAACGAGATAGGCTTTGTCTGCTCCGGTAGCGACCCCAATGCCAATCGTTGTCGACCCGTCCGCTTCCAGCGTTGAAAAATGCTCCTGCAAGTACTCCAGCAGTGCAATGGTGTCGGGGTCTCCTGTCGGCCAGAAGTCGTCGGTTTCAAACCAGCTCGGGAGCTTGGCACCCTTCCAACCATGTCCTTGATAACGGTCCTTGGACGAATGACAAAAGGCTAGAAAGTCCTCGGCGGACATTGGGCCGAAACTCTCGGTGGCCTCAACAACAACCGCCTGCTCTTGAGCCTTGTTCGCAAGCACGGTGATCGCTGGGTACGCAGAGACGGTGGAGTCGAAGGCATCCACGTCGTGCATGGTGAGTGCTGTCTCCATAGCGTAGGAGGTGTAGACGAGACGGCGGAGGGACTTGCCATACGCATTGCGCATCCATCGGTCGGCGCAGATAAACCCAAGTTTTCCGTTGGGCTTAAGCAGACGCAGGCCTCTCTCGAAGAAGCCGACGTAAATGTCGCAGCGTCCACGCATGGTTGACCAGCGCGAGCGGTAGAGGACCTGCATCTCGGCGGGAATGTCGTCGCTGCGAATGTATGGAGGATTGCCTACCACGAAGTCCGCTTCGGTAGGCACTTCGTCAAGAAGGAAGTCAGCGCAGCGCACCCATTTCTGTGAGACAGCCTGTGCGTCCTCGTGGGAGTACCCAGCATCAATCAGCAACCCGGCGACGAGGCTCCTGCATGTCGCAACGTGAGCGGGTCGAACGTCGAAGGCAGAAATTGCGGGCATGAGGTCGGCGGCGGGTGCAAGGGTGCCATGTAGTGAGCCCAAGAGACGTTCAACAATCGGACGCAGGAACGCTCCAGACCCAATTGCTGGCTCGACAAGAGTGAGGGTCGTCAATGGTTTGTCTGCCGTGTACCCCACCAGGTCAAGTATCAGTTCGACCACCCATCGTTTGGTGAAAACTTCTCCAAAATTTTGGGTTGGCTCGTGCATCTCGGTTCCTTTTCGCAGTGGTGGGTGCGCTTCGAGAACCGAGTGTATTGTTACCCCAATTGTCGGTTTTACTTGGGGGTAGTTGGTGTCATTCCACCTGCTTAATAAGTGGCCTGGCGCTTACGCCGGCCCCACCCACAACCTTTGCTGCACAGCCGTCTCGAACCCCGCCACGGTGTGCGAATCGGGCCACACTGCGCCCTGGATAATCTTCGTCAGTGTCGCCTTGCCGACCTCGGCGCGCCTGCATAGTTCAGCTTGGGAGACTCCCGCGGAGAGGTTCGTTTCGACAACCGCAGCGAGGTTCGCAACGAAGGTCTGCACAAGTGCGTCGGCGCCGTCGCAGGTGGGGTCGTTCGGCCAGGCGGGGGTAGAGCGCGTTGGGGGCGGGGTGTGAGGTGCGCCCGCGCCCTGGGGTGGCGGGCGTGGTCATAGCTTTCACTGTAGTGGCCGGGTTCGTCAGGGTGGGAACCAAACGGCGCAGGTGGGGGAGGTGTAATCCGGTACACCGGACGAAAACGCTATAGTTGAATGAGCCGTTACACTGAAGAAAGACGCCTGGGCCGTTCTCGTTGAACCACTCTTCGTATAGGCCGGTGTAGTCAACGACGAGGTTGCAGTCGTCGGAACGCACGAAGTCGTCGTCTAGGCGTGCAGCAGCCGGCATGAGCAGCAACGCGCCGGGCTTCAGGTACTCTTTCTTGAAGTACGGGAAACCGGACGGGCCATCGGAGGAAGTCGAGGTGCCGGCGATGAGGATGTCGGAGTCGCGGATGGCCTCTTCTTCGGTCTCGACGATACGGACCTCTTCAAGCTGTTGAAACTCGTTCTTAATCCAATCGACAGCTTTCTGGGTCGAAGCCTGGGAGCGGCCCTTGACCTTAACCTTCTTGATGCTCGGACGCTGCGACATGGCAGAGCCGAGAATGGTGCGGCTCATAACACCCGGGCCAATGATGCCAACGACCTCGGCATCTTCGACGGCCAGGTGCTTGACGCCGACACCCGGAACAGCGCCGGTGCGGTAGGCCGACAGGAGGTTTGTCGACATGACAGCCTTCGGTGCACCCGTAATCGCATCGTTGAGAATGAACAGGTGAATCGAACGTGGCAGGTCGTTCTGGCGGTTATCGGCATTGGAGCCGTACTACTTCACGCCTGCGCCATTGAAGCGACCACCGAGGTAGGCGGGCATTGCCATGAAACGACGGTCAGGGCCATTTGCCGGCATACCCTCATGGATTGGGTTATCCGGGAAGTTGATCTGGGCACCGTGGGAGTTAGCGGAAGCGCCGGCCATCCGGTAGTCGCCGTCGGCCAGCAGAATCAGGGTTTCTTCCATGGTCTCAACACACTTGGCGAAATCCGTGACACCAGCTTCAACCATGTCAGGTTCGCTGAGGTAGAGAAAATCAATGCGAGTTGAGTTTTCTGGGTTGGCAGCGTTTTCGTTAGTCAAGAATGCTCAAATCCTTCTTAATGTTCATCGGCCACCCTATGCGGCGGCTCTGCTTAAGAAATTCCAGATGCATGCTCTCCAGAATCAATCAAATCGCCTCGGCGTGGGCTCTCGAGTCGCCATTTCCGAGGGGTATGGCGTACCACCATACGGAAAAACCACAGCGTAGGGGCGTTTACGCAGTTTTCAGCACGACATTCCCGCTTTACGACGGTCACAGCGACAGAGCCCAATTTCCGTCAATAAGTTGCCCGTAATAACTACTTCGACATGCACAATTGATACTTTTTGAGAACGATTACAGATGAGTGAATTATCCTCCCACGCATCAATGTTTATGAACTTTGTCACATGTCATTAAGTTGCGACACATTTCTGGTTCAACGGGCGTGATTGCCTGGCGTCCTACCTTCGCAGCATGCCCCATCCGCTCTTGGTGTCCGCCCCCTTGCGGTGTCCCTCGCATCCGTCCCTCGTGTTGTCCCTAGCGACACCCTCGCACGTATGGCCAATTTCCTGGCACTTATCGATGATTTTCCTTCACTTGTCGACGGCTGTCCGGCACTTATGCGCACGGTATCCTCCCCACCCTGTCACTTGTCGATGCGCTGTTCACTTATGGCCACGCTATAGCGCATCGACAAGTGAATATTGCATCGATAAGACTGGGGCGGAGAGTGTGCAACTCTACTCGTGCAGGGGTCGCGGCCCTTTTGTGGTGGTGTATGACCCTGTTCAGGGGAGTGGCCCGGAACCGCGCACAAATTCGTGCTCACATACGCGCGCGTATGCGGGCCCAGGCGCCCGCAGTCAGCATGGCCGCAACGAAAAACCGCCTGGCCACATTTACTGTGGTCAGACGGTTTTGGCTATTGACTTCAAGCAGCTAGGCGGCCACTAGGAGCAATGGGGGCTGCTCGCTGTGGCCGTCGTGAAGCGAAAACTTTAGCAGTCGTAGTACATTTCGTATTCCTGCGGAGTCGGGCGCAGGCGAACCGGTTCGATCTCGTTTTCGTACTTGTAGTCGATGTAGGTCTGGATGAGGTCCTCGGTGAAGACATCGCCCTCGAGCAGGAACTCGTGGTCATTGCGCAGGGCCTCGAGTGCGGCCTCGAGAGAGGTCGGAGCCTGCGGGATGTCGGCAGCTTCCTCCGGCGGGAGCTCGTAGAGATCCTTGTCGACCGGAGCGTGCGGCTCGATGCGGTTCTTCACGCCGTCCAGTCCGGCCATCATCATGGCAGCGAAGCCAAGGTACGGGTTGCCCGACGGGTCCGGGGCGCGGAACTCGATGCGCTTTGCCTTCGGGTTGGAGCCGGTGATCGGAATGCGAACAGCGGCAGAGCGATTGCGCTGCGAGTAGACCAGGTTGATCGGAGCCTCGAAGCCCTTGACCAGGCGGTGGTAGGAGTTCAGGGTCGGGTTGGTGAAGGCCAGTACCGCACCTGCGTGGTGCAGGATGCCGCCGATGTACCAGCGAGCGATGTCCGACAGGCCTGCATAACCGGCCTCATCGTGGAACAGTGGCTTGCCGTCCTTCCACAGCGACTGGTGAGCGTGCATGCCCGAGCCGTTGTCGCCAGCCAGCGGCTTCGGCATAAAGGTGACGGACTTGCCCTCTTCCCAGGCGGTGTTCTTGATGATGTACTTGAAGGTTTGCAGGTCGTCTGCAGCGTGCAACATCGTGTTGAACTTGTAGTTGATCTCCTGCTGGCCACCAGTGCCGACCTCGTGGTGGGCGCGCTCCAGGTCGAAGCCGGCGTCAGCGAGCTTCAGGCACATCTTGTCGCGCAGGTCCTGGTAGTGGTCGTACGGAGCGGTAGGGAAGTAGCCGCCCTTTAGACGGGTCTTGTAACCCAGGTTTGCAGAGCCGTCCGGGTTCTGGTCCTTGCCGCGGTTCCACCAGCCTTCGATGGAATCAACTTCGTAGAAGCCGCGGTTGGTGTCGGTCTCGAACTTGACGTTGTCGAAGATGTAAAACTCCGCCTCAGCGCCGAAGAAGCAGGTGTCGGCGATGCCGGTAGAGATGAGGTATTCCTCCGCCTTCTTCGCGACGTTACGCGGGTCGCGGGAGAACGGCTCGAGGGTAAACGGATCGTGGACGAAGAACTTGACGTTCAGGGTCTTTGCCTTGCGGAACGGGTCAATGCGCGCGGTGCTCAGGTCGGGCAGCAGTGCCATGTCGGACTCGTCGATGGAAGTGAAACCACGAATCGAGGAACCGTCGAATGCCAGGCCTTCGGCCATCGCGTCCTCGTCAAATGCGGATGCCGGGATGGTGAAGTGCTGCTCGATGCCGGGAACATCCGTGAAGCGGACGTCGACGAACTCGACGCCCTCTTCCTTGATATACGCGACTACTTCCTCGGGAGTTTTGAAGGACATGTGCGGTCTCCTTAGTTGGCCTTGTTTAGTACGCAGTAGGGAATTCTTGCACGATGTTTCGTGCACCTGCCGCGCTGTCAAGGACTGGCCGGTTGACGCCTTCAAGCTTAACGAACCACGCATTCATTCTGGAATTAGAACCACGAATTTCTGGCATGGTGCGTGAGAAATTCGCCAATACGGAACAGGTTACGCAAATAGGGAGCAGGTTATCTAT
Source organism: Corynebacterium sp. HMSC077G07 (assembly GCF_001809225.1). Lineage (NCBI taxonomy): Bacteria > Bacillati > Actinomycetota > Actinomycetes > Mycobacteriales > Corynebacteriaceae > Corynebacterium > Corynebacterium sp. HMSC077G07. Next base: position 74,153 of record NZ_KV796537.1, read on the forward strand.
TTGTGGAAACAAGGCAATACCCTGCGCATTCATGTCACACACGCTTTACGACGCGCCTTTAGCTCCCGTGCTGATAAGAAAATGGAAAAGGCGACGCAACATCGCCCCCGGATTACCCCCGCACGCGCTGAATGGCTGTCCCAGCCCGTGATTTGATAGCCGGATTGCTGCATTAGACTATGAACCCATGGAAGAAAAGCACAGTTGGCTAGATGGCCCTCAGATTCCGGGAGAGTTCGATAATCCGGACAAGCTCTCGGACTATCCCGGCCAGGCATTGGGTCTTGCCCCCGATGGCCCAGGATCGCAAGCGACGTTGATGCGTCGCGTCGGCGGCATTCTCATTGACTGGATTATTTCCTTGATGATTGCCGGCGCTTTTTCGATGTTCTTCGGCCCGAGCGAGGCGCAGATTGACCAGTTCGGGGATTCGTTTATCGCCTGGCAGTCATTCCTTGCGACCTATTCGCCAGTTGTCTTCCTCATTATTGGCACGGTGTCGGTTTGGCTGTTCGCCCGCACTCCGGGCCAGTGGATGATGAAGATGGGTGTCGCTCGCGTGGACAAGCCCGGCGAGCGAGTTGGCTTTGTTCGTGCCTTCTTCCGCAGCTTGCTTACTCTTTTCTTGCTGCCGCCAGCAATCACCGACTCGGATATGCGCGGCATGCACGACCGTGCCACTGGCACGGCCGTCATTTTGGGTTAGCGCTATAGCACCAACACGACCAGGACCTGGGCGAGAATAATCTTCATGATCATGGCCATTGGATACACCGTTGTGTATCCCATTGCCGGCAACTCGTTCTTGGCCTGGTCGTTGACGTATGAGAGCACTGCCGGGTGAGTCTGCAAGCCCGAGAGGATACCCGCAGTTTGGCCGAATGGAATCTTCAGCACACGGTGACCGACAATGAGGGTCAACAGTGCGGAGCTAAACGCGATGATGGCGGCAAGACCCAGAACTGTCAGTGATGCCGGGTCAGACAACGCAGCCTGGAATCCCTTACCGGCAGTGGTGCCGATACCTGCCAGGAACAGTGCTAGACCCATGGTGCGGAACGCCAGGTTGGCCGAGTAGGGGATAGGCCAGACCAACGGGCCAGTGCGACCGACAGCACCCAGAATCAGCGCCACAACCAGTGGACCACCAGCGGACCCCAGGGCGAGCGAGCTGCCGCCCGGAAGCGGAATCTTGATGAGACCCACCAAGACACCCAGCGTAAGCCCAAGGGTGAGGGGCAAGAGGTTGACGTCGGAAAGCTTCTTGTAGGAGTCGCCGAAGAACTTTGTTGCGTCCTTGATTTTCTCTGGCGGTGCAACCACGCGGACGCGATCACCAAGCTCTAGGCGCATGTTTGGCTCTGCGACGATGTCGTGGTCGCCGCGGCGAATACGCGTAATGATTATGCCGTCCATGCGAGTCTGAAGTTCCGCAATGGGTACACCGACCACGTCAGATGCAGAGACGAAGATGCGACGGAAGTCCAGGCGACCGTCGTGTGTCGGATCACCCGGCATAAGCTCGCCAATGTACTCGGCGGCACGAGCAATTTCTTCCTCTGTACCGACGACGGAAATAATATCGCCGACGGAGACAGTGTCACCCGGAGACGGAATGTAGAGGTGGCCCTTGTACTCAATGCGCGAAACCGTGATGTCCAAACCGAACTTCGACGGAAGGTCAGTGATGGAAGGCAGGTCGTCCTTGAGAATCTTGATGTCCCGAGTATGTAGCGGAAGCGCGGCGACACCTGCGTCAATAGCTTCCTGGTCGTGATCGACGCGGAAGACCTTCGACATAATACCGATAGAGGCAATCACTGCCAGCACGCCGATTGGGTAGGCCAGGGAGTAACCAATCACCGGCATATCGTGGGCAGCGGCCAGCTCGCCCTTATCCGAAATGAGGCTAGGAAGAGCATCGACGATTGCGGCCATAGCCGGGGTGTTGGTCAGGGCGCCTGTGAAGGCGCCTGCGCCCTCCACCGGGTCGATAGGCAAAAACTTGATCAGCAAGAAAGACTCGATAGTGACAACTGCGAGCACACCAATGCCGAACAGGTTGTGCTTGATACCGCGCGAGCGTAACGAGCTGAAGAACTCGGGGCCCGCCTCCAACCCGATGGTGTAGACGAATAATGCCAGGCCCACGATGTAAATCAACGGGGAGATTTGAATTTCCGGCTCAATAGTCGCGAGGATAAGGCCGACGAAGAGGACGGCAGCCACGCCAAGCTTGAAGCCGAAGATCTTGATCTGGCCAATTGCCAGGCCAAGAAACAAAATCACTAGAAGCGCTAAGAATTCATTTTCAGCCAAGAGTTGCACATATCCCATGGTGGCACAACTAGCAGTAATCTTCATTAAGCATTGTTTCCAGCAAGGATACGACCTTTGCTGACAGCGTGATAAGTGAGAGCAATCACTTCAACAAGACATCAATAACTGTGTGTGAAGACATGGCTTTAGGCATCGTTTTAAAGCTTTAAAGCACAAAAAAAAAGGGGGCCCGAAAGCCCCTTTTTTCTGCTTCAACCTAGATTGCCCCTCGGCGGGTTGCCCGAGCAACCGACCCTGGTGAAACCTAGCTAAAACCTCTAGTGCTTCTTGCCGCGATTGGCGGCACGGCGCGCACGACGGTTCATGCCGGCCTGTGGGTTAGCGCCCTTCGGCATTGGACCCTTGGGCATGTTCGCGCGCGCATCGCGAATACGGTCCATCGACTGGATGCGCTCATTCAGAGCGTTGGCCTGATCCTTATTCAGGTTGCGCGGCAAACGCATGAGTTCGCGCTGCAGCTTCTTCGGCGGGACCTGGCCCTCGTCGCTACCAGCAATCATGTCGTAAATCGGCGCTTCGCCCGCAATGCGTGCCAGCGACTTCTTCTCACGAGCAATCATCTGCTTGACGCGGTTCGGATCACCTTCACCGACCAGCACAACACCGGCGTTACCAATAACACGGTGAACAGCATCCATGTGCTGATTAGCGACAACACCGGTCTTGACGTGCCAGACATAGCCAACGCCCTGACGCATATTGTCCAGCGTCCACGCTGCAGCGCCGGCCTGGCCTTCCGCCTCTGTGTAGAAGGACGCCTCAAGACGCTTAGAGAAGATGTACATCGCGACCATAAAGCCGATCGAGATACCAATAATCGTCAGAATCCAGGGCCAGACTCCACCAATGAGCAGACCAAGCAGTAACAGCAGGATAATTGGACCGAAGAAGCCCAGCGCCATGTAAGGCACGAGCTTGTTGTCCCGCGAGCGCTGCAGCTTAAACGCCTGCCACATCTGGCTACGAGTCTGCTTACGCTGAGCGCGCTTGGCGGCGCGGTTCGCCTTCTTCATTTCTTTCGCATCATTGGTCGCCATAATCACCAACTTTAGGGCATGCGATGTAGTTTTAGGCAATAGACCGCGCCGTAGCGCCGTTTCGCTTTACGACGGCGCTGCGGCCGTCAGCCTCTAGGAAGCCGGAATAGCCGAAGTGACTGGCGTATCCTCCGATGCGCCATAGCGGTCAAGCAGAGTCGAGGCTTCCTGAAGTGCGAGGTTGTTGTCGTTTTCGTCGGCAAGCGCGGACAGATGCGCAGGCAGCTCCTGACCGCGGTGCGCCAGTGCGCGGGCGTAGAGCCGTCCAGCGCGGTAGGAAGAGCGGACCAGCGGGCCGGACATGACGCCGGCAAAGCCCATCTCTTCAGCGGTCTTGGAGAGCTTGACGAACTCCTCTGGCTTAACCCAACGTTCAATTGGATGGTGCAGTGGAGTGGGGCGGAGGTACTGAGTGATTGTCAGAATATCGCAGCCGGCATCGTGCAAATCTTGCATAGCGGAGATGATCTCGTCGTAGGATTCGCCCATGCCCAGGATGAGGTTGGACTTGGTAACTAGCCCAGCTTCGCGAGCGCGAGTGATGAGTTCCAAGGAACGCTCGTAGCGGAATGCGGGACGGATGCGCTTGAAGATACGCGGCACCGTTTCCACGTTGTGGGCGAAAACCTCGGGCTTGGCGTCGAATACCTGCTGTGCTGCAGATTCGTCGCCACGGAAGTCATCGACAAGGAGCTCGACTCCGGTATTCGGGTTGAGTTCGTGGATCTGACGGCAGGTCTCAGCGTAGAGCCAGGATGCACCGTCGGGCAGATCGTCGCGGGCGACACCGGTGATAGTGGCGTAACGAAGACCCATCTCGCGGACGGATTCCGCAACACGACGTGGCTCATCCTTATCCAATGGGTCGGGCTTGGCTGAGTTAATCTGGCAGAAGTCGCAGCGGCGGGTGCACTTATCGCCGCCGATGAGGAAGGTGGCCTCGCGGTCTTCCCAACATTCGTGAATGTTCGGGCAGCCAGCCTCCTGACAGACCGTGTGCAAAGAGGCACCCGAGACACGGTTTTTCATGTCCTTGTAGCTGGGGCCCGGACGAACCTGGTTGCGAATCCACCGGGGCTTGTTCTCGATAGGGGTCTCGGCATTTCGTGCCTCGACGCGCAGTAACTTACGTCCTTCTGGCTTAACAGTCACAGTTTCATCCTACTCTTTTGTTGATGAGTACTCGAATATGCCGGTGGTGGAGTTGTGCTTCACCCGGTGTGGCAGGTCCTTCGTGGGGTCGGGCGCGGAGCCGAAGGAATGGTCGGCAACGGTCAAACGGCCTTCCAAAGCATCTTGCAAATCTGCCAGAAGCGACTCTGTCATCTCTGACACGCTAACATCTCGGTCAAGCTCCCGGGATAGGGTGGTCACTCCAGCGTCGGAGATGCCACACGGGATGATGTAGTTGTAGAACTCCATAGAGTTGTCGCAGTTCAGACTGAGTCCGTGCATGGTTACACCATGGGTCACGCGGATTCCCAGTGCCGCAATCTTTCGGTCGCTCAGTCCGTTTGATGCGGGAACCCATACCCCCGAGCGGCCATCGATGCGGCCAGCAGCCGCGATGCCGGCTCGGCGAACGGTTTGAATGAGGGCTTCTTCCAGTCTGCGGACGTAGTCCACCACATCGACCGGCTGAGCGAGCTTGATGATGGGATACATCACAAGCTGGCCCGGGCCGTGCCAGGTGATGCGGCCACCGCGGTCGACATCGACGACCGGCAACCCATTGGTAGGACGGTCCTCCGGCTGGGTGCGCTTTCCTGCTGTGTAAAGACTCGGGTGCTCAAGCACGAGAACCTGATCTGGAATTAGGTCTTTCGCACGCTTGGCAGCAAGGTCTGCCTGTAGGTGCCAGGTCTCTTCGTAGTCGACAAGGCCGAGATGTTGAATCTCGATGTCGGAGCTTGATTCCCGAATGGATTTATCTGCGCGAGTAAAAGGTTTTCTTGGGGCAGTCATGGTGGCCTATAGGATACGCCGAAATTCTGTAGGCCTCAGATTACTTGTTACTTGGATAGCGCCAAACTTACTTGGATAGCGCCAGACGTAAAAATACCCCGGTGGTCACTAGAAAGTGACCGCCGGGGTAAAAGTGGCGTGCTTTTGTGGGCTTAGCCGAAGACGACGCGGAGGATGGAAACGGTGATTGCCGAGATACCTGCAGCGGCCGGAAGGGTAATAACCCAGGCCAAACCAATCGGCTTCATCAGGTTCCAGTTAGCGGCACGGTTAACGATACCGACACCGAGAACGGCACCAATCAGAATGTGGGTGGAGGAAACCGGCAGACCCAGCAGGGAAGCAATCATAACGACCACAGCAGCGGAAAGCTCTGCGGCAAAACCCGATGCTGGGTGAATCTCAGTCAGGCCGGATCCGACGGTCTTGATAACGAAGCGGCCGATAAACCACAGACCGGAGATGAGAGCGACACCCATGGTGGTCATGACTGCCAGCGGGACGCCGGACTCGGAAGAGATCTCGTTGGTACGGAGAACATCCAGAATTGCCACGAACGGGCCAAGCGCGTTAGCGATGTCGTTCGAGCCGTGGGAGAAAGCGAACGCAGCAGCGGTGAAGACCTGCATCCAGCTGAACAGCAGGAAGGTGGAACGATCCAAATCCTGACGCTTCAAAGTACGCGCGAAGATGTAAACGGCAAGCCACACTGCGGTGGCGATCATGCCCATAATCAGGAAGTTGTCCAGGCTGGAAAGCCCTAGGTGAAGGTTCTTCAGACCCTTGAACAGCATCATCGCGGAGATGACAATAGAGCCCAGGGCTGCTAGACCCGGAACCCAAGCTTCCAGCGCACGGTGAGCGCGGACATCATCAACCTTGGATTCGATGTGGACGAGCTTGCGGAAGTACTCAGACTCCAGGTCATCCGGAGTCCAGTCGTTGTCACGCATCGTCGTAGCGTCGCGAAGCATCGCGTTGGTGTACGAGATCTGATCGTGCTCAGGGAGCTTTTCGAAGTCGTCGCGGTGCTGCGCCTTGAGGTCCGCCTTTTCCTGGTGGATGGCCTGCAGCTGCTTGGAAGCCTTGTCGTTGTAGACGAGAATCGAGTTCTTAATGCCGCCGAACAGGAGGAACGCGACCAAACCGCCGAGGAGCGGAGAGAGGACCCAGGAAACGGCGATCTGACCAATCTGATCCCACTGGACCATGCTCCAGCCACCCTTGCCGGTGATGAAACCGACCGTCAGTGCGGCACCGACGATACCGCCGACGATGGAGTGGGTAGTGGAGACTGGCCAACCCATGCGGGTGGCAACGAGGAGCCACACTGCCGCGCCGAGAAGCGCGGACATCATGATGAAGGCGAACTCCATCGGGTCCAAACCGTGGATTGCGTTCAGGTCCACAATGCCGGAACGGACGGTGTCAGTAACCTCGCCACCAGCGAGGACGGCGCCCGAAACCTCAAAGACTGAAGCGACAACAAGCGCCTGCTTCATGCTCAGGGTGCCGGCACCGACTGAAGTACCGAAGGAGTTAGCAACGTCGTTACCGCCGATGTTGAACGCCATGAAGACGGCGAACGCGATGGTAATCAGAAGGATTGCCGTATTTGCCTGCGGGCCCACAAAGTCATAAGCCCAGAAGACAAAAATTACGATGTTGATTGCGAGAAGCCCGCCGAAGAAGAGGTGCCACCACTTATCTGAGGAGCTCGATTGCTCAGATGATGTGGTCCCGGTCGACGAACTAGTATTCGCTGGAGCCGAGGACATGCTCCACCTTTCTAAGTTACGTACAGAGAGCAAAAATAGGCACGCCAAAGAAGCCTGCTGTCTAATGATTTCTTAGATTGGTAAAGGCTAATTGCTAACTAGGTGACGGCGAGGTTAACAAATAATGAATTTAATTATCGCTATCTTCAGCTCTCGTCGGTGTAGCTGAAAGCGATAGCCGGAACTGTGTGCGGGGGTGTGTGGTGTTCTCGCATTTCGGCAGGACAAAAAGTATGCGCATTTGCTACTTGCAGCTTTGCTTTCGGTTCGACCCTCCCGCTGTCTGCTAATGGCTTAACGGCGCAATAACAGCACGTTAATTCTTTGTGCCGATGGAGCCTTTGCTAGCTATGTGTGGCTACGTGAAATCTGAGCACTAGCCAAGAATAGGGGGCCTGCGCATTTGAAGGAATCGCTGATTAGGTTCAACTGCGGGACGAATGCGGCAAAAGAAATACCCGCGTCAGCCGCAAAGTGCGACTAACGCGGGCAGGGAAGAGGCAGAACCTCCTGCTAGCAAGCCAGCTAGATTCCCGCGGCGCTACTACCCCAGGAAGGGAGCAAGCTGCTTAGAGCTGCAGATCCGATTCGAAGTTAGCAACCTCGAGGCGGTCAACAACGGTCGTCATAAAGCGACCTGCATCAGCGCCGTCGATCAGGCGGTGATCGTAGGTAATTGGCAGGAAGACCATGGCGCGAATACCAATGGCATCTGCCTCATTCTCGGTGACGACTACTGCGCGCTTCTTAATCGCGCCGGTGCCGACCATTGCGGCCTGCGGCGGAACCAGAATCGGAGTGTCGGTCAGAGCGCCCTCGGAGCCGATGTTGGTAATGGTGAAGGTGCCGCCGGACAGGTCGTTCGGGGTCAGCTTGTTGTTGCGAGCGCGGTCTGCGATGTCCGCAATAGCAGCAGCCAGCTCCGGCAGGGACATATCCTGAGCGTTGTGGATGACCGGGGAGAGCAAACCCCGCTCGGTATCGACAGCGATACCCAGGTTGACCTGCTCGTGGTAGGTAATCTCCTTGGTCTCTTCGTTCCAGGAAGCGTTGACGTTCGGGTGGCTGACCAGAGCCTCAACGATTGCCTTTGCAAAGAATGGCAGGAAGGTCAGCTTCGCGCCGTGCTTCTTCTCGAACTCAGCCTTCTTAGTAGCGCGCAGATCCCAGATGGCAGTCATATCGGCCTCGTGGACCTGGGTCAGCTGTGCGGAAGTCTGCAGAGACTCGAGGGTCTTGGCAGCGGTAATCTCGCGGATGCGGTTGACACGCTGGGTGGTGCCGCGCAGCTCAGCGAGCTCAGGGCGAACGCCCTTGGTGGACCAGTTGGAGCCGGACTCAGCAGTAGTCTCCTGGCCGCCCTCGGCAGCGCGCAGAACATCCTGCTTACGAATGCGGCCGCCGATTCCAGAGCCCTCGACCTTAGTCAGGTCAACGCCGTGCTTGTCAGCCAGCTTGCGGACCAGCGGGGTGACGTAAGGAACGTCCTTGTTAGCGGAAGGCTTGGATTCAGCCTTCGGAGCCTCAGCCTTCGGAGTCTCCTTCTTCGGCTCTTCCTTCTTCGGCTCCGGCTTGGACTCTGCCTTCGGCTCTTCCTTCTTCGGCTCAGGCTTGGATTCAGCCTTTGGAGCTTCCTTCTTCGGTGCAGCCTTCTTTGGCTGGCCACTGCCAACGCGAGCGATGACCTCGCCGACGTCAACGGTGTCGTCTTCGTCGTA
>NZ_KV796537.1:83090-232050 GCF_001809225.1 Corynebacterium sp. HMSC077G07
ACGGTGTCGCCGACCTTCTTCAGCCAGGTGGTGATGGTGCCTTCGGTGACGGATTCGCCGAGCTCCGGCATCTCAACGTCAGTAGCGTCGCCAGCGTCAACGTCAGTGGAGTCTTCCTCAGTCTCCTCGTTAGCCTTTACTGGCTCCTCGTCCTTCTCGACTGCGGCAGATGCCTCCTCGGCCTCTTCCTTGGCGGCCGGAGCAGCGTCTGCATCGCCAACGCGAGCGATGACTTCGCCGACGTCAACGGTGTCGTCTTCGTCGTAGAGGACCTCGAGCAGGGTGCCTGCGACCGGGGAAGGAATTTCGGTGTCGACCTTGTCGGTGGAAACCTCGAGCAACGGTTCGTCGACCTCGACGGTGTCGCCGACCTTCTTCAGCCAAGTGGTAATCGTGCCTTCGGTGACGGACTCGCCGAGCTCCGGCATCTCAACATCAGTAGCGGAACCGGAGGCAGCCTTCGGTGCTTCCTTCTTTGGCTCTTCAGCGTCTTCCTTCGGAGCCTCTTCCTCGGTCTCCTCAGCGGAATCGTCAGTGCCTTCCGGCTCTTCGCCCGGCTCGCCGACCTTTGCGATGACCTCGCCAACATCGACGGTGTCGTCTTCTTCAAAGAGAATCTCGGTGAGAACACCGGCGACCGGAGATGGAATTTCGGTGTCGACCTTGTCGGTGGAAACCTCGAGCAACGGTTCGTCGACCTCGACGGTGTCGCCGACCTTCTTCAGCCAGGTGGTAATGGTGCCTTCGGTAACTGATTCACCGAGCTCCGGCATCTCAATAGAGGTCGCCATGTTTGTGCACTCCTCGAAAAGTTAAGAAATCTCGTTTTAAGACGGTTATTACAAATTAGCTTACAGGTTGAAAACTCTGCTTGCCCCGTGGGCTGCGCCCGCTTTCGACTGGTGCTTGGAATAGCTCATTCCAGCCATGATTCCAGCCGGGCGGGACGCAGTCGGATGACCGGCTACTTCGTTGCCAAATCCTCAATCACAGAGAACATCGTCCGAACCGGAACACCAGTGCCCCGCTTCGGGGTATAACCATACTCCCCGGTGGTGTTGAAGGCCGGACCGGCAACGTCGATGTGAACCCATTCAACATCCTCGCCAACGAATTCGCGCAGGTATGCAGCTGCAACGCTCATGCCACCAAAGCGAGAGTTCGTGACATTCCGCAGGTCAGCTACCGGCGACTTCAGGGCCTCTGCTAGCTCAACTGGAATCGGCATTGCCCAACCATTTTCACCAATGCTCTGAGACAGCTCTGCAACACGGTCACGGAACTCGTCGTTACCCAGGATGCCCGGGGTGCGCTCGCCAAGAGCGACTAGCTGCGCACCGGTCAGGGTAGCGGTGTCAATCAGGTGAGTCGGCTTGTCTTCGCAGGCGCGGACAATGGCGTCTGCGAGTACGAGGCGGCCCTCAGCGTCGGTATTCAGAATCTCAATGGTCTTACCGCCGTACTGCGTAATGACATCGCCCGGACGGTACGCCTTACCACCCGGCATGTTCTCCGCCATTGGAACAGTTGCGGTCACCGGGGTGGATACGCCTAGGCGAGCAGCCAGGACGACTGTGGCAATAACAGCCGCAGCGCCGCCCATATCGGAGATCATGTTCTCCATGCTGGCGCCCGGCTTCAGCGAAATACCGCCGGTATCAAAGGTGATGCCCTTACCGACCAGTCCCAGCGAATTCTCTGCCGACTCATCGCCCTTCCAAATCAGGCGCACCAGGCGCGGCCCGCGCGAGGATCCACCACCCACGGCATTGAGGCCTCCGAAACCGCCGGCGCGCAGAGCGTCGTCGTCAAGCACCTCGACCTCGAGCCCCGCGTCACGGCCTAGCGCTGCAGCAGCGTCAGCAAACGTCTCGGGGTAGAGGTGCGACGATGCTGTATTGACGAAGTCACGCGCGGTGGCAACGGCATCCACAATCGCTGCAGCGCGCTTTACGACGTCGTCATCAGCGCCCAACACAACCACCTTCTGGGTGGCCTCGTTGCTTTCTTCGTCGCTCTTCTGACCGGAGTAAGCGTAAGCGCCCAGCGCAAAGCCCTCGGCTGCAGCCTGCGGATCGATGGCGCCGAGAGTGTTAAAGACCACCTTGGCCTTGGTCATACGGCGCGCAGCGGCGCCGCAGGCACGGCGGATGTCCTCGGCATCCAGATCCTCAGAACCCACGCCAACGCCCGTGACACTGTCGACATCCAGGCCAGCAGGAGCCGGGATGGTGGTCACGGACTCGGACTTAGCGCTGGCGGAGACTGCCTCAAAGGAGGCGAGCAGCTGCTCTGCAACCGAACCGATGGCCTCGGGTGCGACCAGCTCGAGGCCATCCTCGCCGTCGATAAGCGCGACGAGAACCGCGTCGGCGTCCGCGGGCAGAGAGTTGTCGGCAGCGATGACCACGCGAGTGCCGATAGCCGGCAGGTAATTGGACAAAACAGCGGCGTTGCGAGAGGCGCCGAGCTGTGCCGAATCATTGTTAGCGGGGACTGACATGTAGTTGCATCTCCTTGTAGTCGTACTATGTGGTACACCACCGTATCCCTATTTGCCGGTTCGTGTCCTTCACCCCTGGACAGCGGACTGACGAGCCAGCGCCACGACTATTGGAATGTACCCGCGCCTAGTGCCCGCGACGCTGACATTGCCCTGACTAACACGGTCTTTCGGGGGCGAGTATTGATACGACTCGATCCTCGACGGTTTAGGATGAAAGACATGTCTGCTTTGGAATTTGCAATCGAACGTAACCCGAATCCACTCTCTGATGCCGAGCGCGAGGAGATTTTGGCCAACCCTGGTTTCGGTAAGCACTTCACCGACCACATGGTCCGAATTGACTGGACTGCAGACAAAGGCTGGCATGGCGCCAAGCTGCAGGCATACGGTTCGATTGAAATGCAGCCGTCTTCTTCGGTCCTGCATTACGGGCAGTCGATTTTTGAGGGACTGAAGGCGTATCGCATGCCGGATGGTTCCATTGTTACTTTCCGCCCGGAGCAGAACGCTCGTCGCTTCCAGCGCTCCGCTGACCGCATTGCAATGCCGCAGCTGCCGGAGGAGACCTTCCTCGAGGCAATCCGCCTGCTGGTTGAAGCCGATGCAGCATGGGTGCCGCCAGCTGGTGGCGAAGAATCCCTGTACCTGCGTCCAATCATGTTCTCCACCGAGAGCACCCTGGGCGTGCACCCGTCGAACTCTTACACCTTCCTGCTCATCGCTTCACCTGCCGGCGCGTACTTCTCCGGTGGCATTAACCCGGTGACCGTGTGGATCTCCCACGAGTACGTGCGTGCCGCGCCGGGCGGCACCGGTGCTGCGAAGTTCGCAGGTAACTATGCAGCTTCGCTGGCGGCTCAGCAGCAGGCAGAGGAAAAGGGCTGCGACCAGGTTGTGTGGCTGGACGCTGTCGAGCGCAAGTACATCGAGGAGATGGGCGGCATGAACCTGGCGTTTATCTACCCGGATGAGAATGCTGACGCTGGTGTTCGGCTGGTGACTCCAGAGCTGTCTGGTTCGCTGCTGCCGGGCATTACTCGGGCATCGCTGCTGCAGGCTGCTCAGGATCTGGGCATGAATGTCGAGGAGCGTCGCATTTCCACCGAGGAATGGAAGAATGATGCCACCTCCGGTGTTATGAGCGAGGCATTCGCCTGCGGTACTGCTGCAGTCATCACCCCGGTCGGTTTTGTGAAGTCCGCTGAGGGCGAGTTCGAGATCAACGGCGGCGAGACCGGTGAGTGGACTATGAAGCTGCGCGAGCGGCTGACCGGTATCCAGCACGGCGAGGTTGAGGATACCCACGGTTGGATTTACAAGCTCGTTGAGGCTTAGTTTCGGCGTAGGTCGGCTAAGAAAAATTTAATAGTGGTTACTAGAATTAGTACTTTCGCAGCCCCTGTTCAGTATTCGCTGTTCAGGGGCTGCGTTTTTGCTTTGCTGGCTCCCCAACGGCTGTGCGATTTTCTCATGGTTCATGAATTGTTCAGGCGGCATTTGTTTAGCCGTTAAAAACACCTCTAGCGTGACCGGGGTCACTGTGAAAAACTACCAACACGATTGATTTTTGTAGTTGGGAAAACAGTTTGAGGCGCTGTGATGGTGGTAGTTCAAGACTTTTTTAAAGATAGTTTTTCGTCAAGTAGTTCAAAGCGCCTAAGGGTAACCATCGTTGTCACTCTGTTGTTGGCTGCGTGGACGATTGGGTTTAGTGCGATTCCGGCTCCGGTGGCGGCAGCCCAAGATTCGCCTTCGCCGTCCGGGGTGGAACAGCCCGCTCCTACGGGCGAAGGGGGTACGGGCGAAGCAAAAGCAGAGCTAATCATGGATCTGTCTGGTTCGATGCTTGCCGACGACGCCGGAGGCACCCGCCTCGATGCGGCAAAGCGCGCATCCACGGAGCTGATTGACTCCCTCCCGGATGATGCGCTGCTTGGCATGCTGGTTTATGGCCAGCGCGAATCCAGTGATGAATCCAACCGCGAACGTGGTTGCCAGGACATCGAGGTGCTGTCGCCTGTCCAAAAGGTCGACAAAGAAGGCCTGAAGAGCAGGATTGCCGGGTTGGAAGCTCAGGGCTATACGCCGATCGGCAATGCACTGCGTAAGGCGGCTGATGAGCTTGGCTCAGACGGTGAGCGGTCAATTATTTTGGTCTCTGACGGTATCGACACCTGCGCGCCGCCACCGGTGTGTGAGGTTGCGAAAGAATTGGCGGGGCAGGGTGTTGGCCTGACGATTCACACCGTGGGATTCAAGGTCGATGAAGAGGCTCGCGCTGAGCTTGAGTGTGTTGCGCAGGCAACTGGCGGTCAAAGCATGACTGCGGACGATGCCACCCAGCTCGCAGACCACATGAAGTTCTTAACTCAGCGGTCAGTGCAGGGCTACGAAACCACGGGTACTCCTTTCGAGTTCTCCGAGACTAAGGAAGGCGCGAAATGGCTCGGCGAGGGCAAGTACCAGACGACGCTAGTGCCAGAGGTTGCCCAGCACGATCGCACCCCGCTCTACTACCGAATCGCAGTGCCGAAGGGACACAACGCGATTGTTACCTCAAAGGTGTTAGCGAATATCGATGCTGAGGGTAAGGGCCAGCAGGATGTCCGAACTGAAGTTGACGAAATCATCAATGAAACTGGCGGAAAATGCCAGGACGACGGTCGTATGGGGTCGCTGACTGGCGCCGAAGCTAGTGCCGATTCGTGGACTCCAACTTCGGCCGATGCAAGCGTTCTTGCATGGGATAGTGACCGCATCGAATCCAGTTGCGATCAAACCAAGTGGCTCGTCGCAAATAACGTGTGGGTCTATGACGGTGATTCAGTAGCGGACTATCGTGATGAACCGGTGAAGGTCGAGGTTAGCGTCCAGTTTGAGCCAGTCCTGAAGAAGCAGGATGCTGACAAACTAAATGAGGGGCGGTCTTCTTCGACCGGCGACAAAGCCTACAAAAAGGCCACTTTTGGAGAGGCCAAGCCCGTAAACGGTGGCAATAACGCAGCCCAAGCGCCGGAAGTTAAATCTGGGGATAACATCTCTGACACAATCGTGCCCGGTGAACAGAAGTTCTACAAGATCCCTGTCGAGTGGGGTCAGCGACCAGTGATTGCTGCCCGCACTGGAAATTCGGAGCGCGATAATGCCGATTCCATGGGAGTTGCGCTGTTGAATCCATTCGAGGTTTCCGTGGCGGATGGAACAATGCACTTTTATCAGGATTCCGAGGACCTGAACTTGTCAACAGATCGTCCGGTCGAATACAACAACCGAGAATCTAATGTTGGAGGACGACCTGTAGCCAACGCCGGCTACTACTACGCGACTGTCCGAATGGCTAACTATCGCCCGGATGAAGAGGTCAGTGGCATCGATCAGCCGTTCCAGCTCGCATTCCTCCTGGACAACAAGCCAACTAAGGGGCCTGACTGGCGACCGACTGACAAGAACGGCCCGACTCCATCCGATAAGCCGATTCTGGCCAAGGGAGAGCCGGAACAGGAATCGTCAAAGGACTCGTCAGAAGATGCGTCGAATGAATCTGACTCCTCGGATACGGATTCTCAGGCATCCGCATCCTCGTCGGACATGGAAGATGAGGGCATGAGCCCGTTGGTCATTGGCACCGTTGTAGCAGTGGTCGCCGTGTTTATCGGCATTGCCGGCGCAATCGTCTACCAGAACAAGAAGCGCAAGGAGTAGACAAACCGTAAGATCAGGAAGTTCCTGAGCAGGGGGGGCAGGGTGGGGAAGGCAGCAAAATTGTGTCCGCTTGGCGTATCGCTGGCGGGCACATTTTTTGCTACTTAGCCGCAAGAACTGACAACTCCAAGAATTATGGGCTGCAGATGTGAAACTGTGTGAGTTTATGACACTTTCAAGCCATTTTTCGGACCATTTTTGACATAAACGCAGTCAGTAACTCGCATTGGCCCGCTGTCGCTAACATAACCGCAGTCACTAGCCCCCACTGAACCCAAACCCCACTGAACCTAAACCCCGGGAGTGTCACCCCAACAAAGAAAAGCGCGTCCCGTGCATCGCTGCGGCGGGACGCGCTTTTTTAATTAGCTGGGAGGCTAGAAGGTGTGCTCGTTCTTGGCGCCCCGGCAAACGGTCGGCGCAAAATAATTTGGGCGAGCCCCGAAACGAGCCTCCTGTACTCCGCCTTCCCGGCGGTGTGCCCTCAGAATACGTCCGCGTCAAAGCGACCGTCAATAGTTCTTTTTAAAGAAAACCCCAACGGGGGCAATGCGCGCATTTTCCCTGCTAGAACCCTATGGCAAGTGCCACGGCACAGACAGCGCACGTTATCTCAATGACCGCACCAAACACGTCGCCGTTGACTCCGCCAAACCTCTTCACGCAATGCCGCGTCAGCAGCAGTGTAACGCCAAAGCTCAGTGCACAAGCGACTACGCCCACGAGCCCAACCACCCAGCCCGACACAGCGAGCAGCAGTATCCACCAGCAGGTCACCGTGACTGTGGACTGAGTACCGGCAGTCAGAGAGCCGAAGCCGCTGTTCGAAAAAGGCGGAAAGCCGCGCCAGCAGGCAGTCGTTGCTGCCGCGCGAGAGGCTACAAAAGGCAAGCACAGCGCAACCACACCAGGCCACATCTGACCAGCAGACCACTGCGACAGCACACTAGCCACAATCACGGCAAAAGCAGTCGTCGTCGTCAACATCGTCAGCACGATGGAGCCCACGCCCATTGGGCCGGTGCTCGGATCGCGCAGCACCTCCCGCGCCCCCTCCGGCGGCTTATACGAGCCGAGGGCATCCGCCACATCCGCCAGCCCATCCAGGTGCATCGCGCGGGTCAACATCTGTGCCGCCACCATAATCAGGGTGCCGCCGAGGATCGGGGTGACGTCGTAAAGCGTGGGCGTGCGTGACGACGACGTTGCGAACAGCGCCGCCGTGATGAGAACTGCACCCGCGGCAGGAACGAGCCCAGCTACTGGCAGTGCGGCGATGGCGCGACGGCCGGTGATGCGGTCGAACACGCTCGCGCCTTTGAAGGGCAGGATGGTGAGCCAGGACAGGGCAGTGGTGATGGCCTCAGCGACGGCATTGCCGTGAGCAGAGGGATCGCCGTCGAGGTTGTCCTGGCGAGACGGGCCGGCTTTGTCGGACAAGTCGATTAGTCCTTGGTGCTTACGCCTGCGTCGGCGAAAGTAGCCATGTTGCGCAGGACCGATACGCCGGACTTGACCAGCGGTAGGGCAGCGACGGCGCCGGAGCCTTCGCCAAGACGCATCCCGTATTCGAGAAGTGGTTCCTTATCCAGGTGTCGAAGGGCAAGCGCGTGCGCGGGCTCTGCCGACTTGTGGCCGGCGACCCACCAATCGCGGGCGCCCGGAGCGAGCTGGTCAGCCAGCAGAGCAGCGGATGTGACAACCACTCCGTCCAAAATCACAGGAGTGCGACGAACCGCTGCTTGCGCCAAGAACGCGGCCATCACGGTCATATCCGGCGAGGAAATACGACGGAGCACCTCAACCGGGTCATTGCGCAGGCGACGCACGCGGAACATGGCATCGCGTACGGCAGCGACCTTGAGCTTCCACCCCTCGTCATCAATGCCAGTGCCTCGGCCGACGACGACCACCGGTTCGGAGTTGGTCACGGCACCAATCAGCGCCGCGGCTGGAGTGGTGTTTCCGATGCCCAGGTCGCCGGCAATGAGCAGGTCAGCGCCTTCATCAACGGCGGCGTCGGCAATCGCGATGCCCGTGCGGATGGCCTTATCGACCTCCTCCTCGCTCATCGCATCCTCGCGGTCGATAGAACCACAGCTGCGACGGATACGGTATGGCCCTTCGGCATCGTGGTCGAGGGAAATGTCCACACCGGTAACAGTGGCTCCCGCGATGTCAGCGATAGCGTTCACGCCGGCACCCTTTGCCTCGATATTGGCAAGCATCTGAATAGACACCTCGGACGGGTACGCGGACACCCCGCCCTGGGCAACACCGTGGTCACCAGCGAAGACATAAACACGACAATCGTCCAGGTCACGCGGAGGGCATTCTCCCTGACACGCCGAAATCCAAATGCCGAGTTCTTCCAACCGGCCAAGTGAGCCTGCGGGTTTAGTCAACTGCTCATGGCGCGCGCGGGCGGCCTGTTCAGTCTCTTCGTCAGGGCGTGCTACCGGTCCAAAATAATCCGCGTTCATACTCTCAAACGCTACCCGAAAACGATTTGTCTACCGACCATTGGTGCACAGTTATTCGCATTGCTAGGCAGACCGTCATAGGGGAAGCGGCGTGGAGTGAATCTAGTTCGCCGCCTTGACTTCCATGGGGCAGCCAGCCACAACTAGGACAACACGATCACAGACAGCTGCGAGCTGTTGGTTGAGAAGGCCAATTTCATCACGGAAAAGCCGCCCTGAGCGGTGTTCGGGAATGACACCGAAGCCCACTTCGGGCGACACAATGAACAGGTCGGAATCTGCGGGGAAGTTGCGCACGGCGTCGACAAGCGAGTGCGTCCACGGCGCGACGCTGCCCCTCGGCGCCTCCCACAGCCCCTGCGCGTCGATGATGTGCGTCAGCCAGGTGCCGACATCGTCCAGCAGCATGCGCCGCTCCGGCGACGCGAGAGCTTCCACCGCATCGACGTCATCAACCGTGTGCCAGGCCACTCCGTGCTCTTTTGCCTGTGCTTGACGACGAATGCGGTGCTCCTCGACCCTGGAGTGAAAATCGCTATCACCGGGCCAGGGCCGTGCTGTTGCGATGTAATGCAACACCGTTGAGGCTGCAGCATCTGAGGCACCGCCGGTTGAGGCTGCGGCGGTGGCCAGCAGCTCGTGCTCAGCCCATGAGGACTTGCCTGAGCGGGCGCCACCGAGAACCAAAGTGCGCATGGCAGATGAGGCTACTTGATTTCGTCGCCGATGTTGACCTGCGGACGCGGAGTACGCAGACGACGCGGCTGAGAAGCGCGGGAGTAAGCGTAGAAGCCCAGTCCCCAGGCCCCTTCGGTGGTCTTCGGGAAGCGCTCACGCGTCAACTTGATGGCACGGCGGCCGATGTAAATGCCCTCGATAATCAGGGCGATGATGAGAACCATCGCGATGAGAGATGCGATGTTGGCCAGCTTCGGCAGGGAAGTGCCAATCATCATAATCAGCAGCAGAATCAGCGCGAACGGGAGGAACACGTTAGCGAGGAAGCGACGGGAATCAACCCAGTCGCGGACAAACTTGCGCTCAGCGCCCTGGTCGCGTGGCAGCATGTAGCGCGGATCGCCGGCGGCCATGCGCTCGTCGGCAATGCGACGCTGCTCACGTCGCTCTGCTCGCTCGCGTGCCTTGGCGGCCTTGAGCTCTTCCTTGGACATGGAAGCCTTGAGCTCCTTGCGGCGCTGGCGAGCTTCCTTAGCGGTCAGCGGCGCCTCGACCGGGCCACGGCGGATGCCGCGTTCGCGCTCAACCTCGTTGCGCTTCGGAGTGGGGCGCCCCTTCTTGGGAGTAAAAGCACCGCTGTGCTTCTTCTCGGGCTGCTGAGACTCCGAAGCGGTGCCCTTGGCCCCGCTGGATGCGGTCGCGTCGGTGGCTACGTCTCCGGCGTTGGTTGCGTCAGCGTTAGCTGCCTCAGCTGCCTTGGACTTTTTGTCATTCTTTTTCCACGGTAGATTCACGACCCCAGATTATAAGGTCTTCAAGGTGCTTCCCTAATTAGGTTGCAGGTTGAGGGGCAGGGACGGGGCAAGGGCGAGGTTTTGGGGATGACCGCCGCAGGGGCAGGCGGGAAGAGTGCGCTTGTGGCGTGGGAAGCCGTGGTGTGGTTGCGATGTGGCGGCAAAAAGAGACTTCCGAAAAAGAGAAAGAAAAAGAGAACCCAGAATTGGGAATTAAAGACTGGTCGGTAAGGTTGTGATAAATAATGACGTAGCCGACCTTGGGGTCGACTCGCATACTTAAACACTTCAACAAGGAGGACACGCGCTATGACTACTGCTCAGAGCACTGGCGTTACCCTGACCGAAGCTGCGGCTGCCAAGGCAAAGGCACTTCTGGACCAAGAAGGTGCCACCGACCTGGCACTGCGTATTTCCGTGGCTCCGGGCGGCTGTGCCGGCCTGCGCTACCAGCTCTACTTCGATGACCGCAGCCTCGACGGCGATGTCGCCGAAGTTTTCGGTGGCGTCAAGCTGGTCGTTGATCGCCAGTCGGTTCCGTACCTGTCCGGTGCCACCATCGACTTCGCTGACACCATTGAACAGCAGGGCTTCACCATCGATAACCCGAATGCCACTGGCTCCTGCGCTTGCGGTGACTCCTTCAACTAAGTCATTAGCTGAGCAGAGCTGTCAGCAGACGCTGTGAAAAGCGTCGGATAGTAAAAGGCTCGGACCTCACTCTTGTTAACTGAGTGAGGTCCGAGCCTTTTCTATTGGTTGCCCCAGCTATGGTGGCAGCCTGCCGGGGCAGGATGGGGTTGAGGCGCGGGGACCGTCGTAAAGCGAGCTAGAGCTCGACGGGGTAGTCGCGCTGCTCGATGTCCGGAGTAATGCGGTCTTCGATGAAGATGCCGTGCCAGACCATGAAAGCAAGGATGGTCCAGAGGCGGCGGGAGTGGTCGCGCTCGGTTGGGTGGTGCTCGGCGAGCATCTTGAGCACGGCGTCCTTATTAATGAACTCATCGGTCTGGGACTCGCGGATGATGTCCTCGGCCCAGCCGTGCAGTTCGTCGCCTGCCAGCCAGTGGCGAATCGGCACCGGGAAGCCCAGTTTGCGGCGGTTGAGCACGTGCTCCGGAACAATCTGCTCCATGGCGCGACGCAGTGCGTACTTGGTGGTGCCGTGAGAAACACGCATGTCCACCGGCAGCGTCTGTGCAACGTCGAAGACCACACGGTCGAGGAACGGCACGCGCAGCTCCAGGGAGTTAGCCATGGTGATCTTGTCCGCCTTGACCAGAATGTCGCCACGCAACCAGGTGAACAGATCCAAGTGCTGCATCCGAGTCACCGGGTCCCAGCCTTCAGACTGCGCGTAAATCGGCGCAGTGACATCGCTGTGGTCCCATTCCTTCTTGGCCCACGGCAGCACTTCCTGCAGCTGCTCAAAGTTAAAGGAACGAGCATTGCCGTAGTAGCGCTGTTCCAGCGGAGTAGTGCCTCGCTGCAGGAGCGACTTGCCGCGCATGCCCTCTGGCAGAGCTTCGCCGACCTTAGCCAGACCGCGCAGCAGGGGAGATGGAACCTTGTCGAACGGCTTCAGCGACAGCGGCTCCTTATAAATGGTGTAACCACCAAAGAGCTCGTCTGCGCCCTCACCGGACAGTACGACCTTAACGTGCTTACGAGCCTCTGCGGCCACGAAGTACAGCGGCACCAGTGCAGGGTCAGCTACCGGGTCATCGAGGTACCACATAATCTTCGGAATCGCCCCGGCGAACTCCTCCGGCGAGACGACCTTCACAATGTGCTCGACGCCAATGGCGGCGGCGGACTCGGCAGCCACATCGACCTCGGAGAAGCCCTCGCGCTCGAAGCCAGTGGTAAACGTCAGCAGGTTCGGGTTGTGGCGCTTAGCCAAAGTTGCAATCGCAGTGGAGTCGATACCGCCCGACAGGAACGAGCCCACCGTGACGTCGGCACGCATATGCTTCTCGACGCTGTCCTCCAGCGCACGGGCAATGCGGTCAAAAACATCCTGTTCAGCGCCCTTAGCCACTGGCTGAATCGGGAAATTCGGCTTGAAGTAGCGGGTCTGCTTAACTTCGCCACCAGGCGTAACGATGGCAGTGCAACCCGACTCCAGACGAACAATGTCAGTGTGCAGCGACTCCGGCTCCGGAACGTACTGCAGATCGACGTAGTGCTCCAGTGCGCGCTTATTCAGCTTCTTCGCATCGATGCCCATCTCCGGCGCAGCTTCGAGCAGGGACTTCTTCTCAGAACCGAAAATTGTGCCACGCTCTGTGGTGGCGTAGTAGAGCGGCTTAATGCCGAACGGATCGCGCGCCAGGAAAAGCTTGCGCTCGACGCTGTCCCAAATGGCAATGCCGAACATGCCGCGCAAGTGCTTTACGACGTCCGCTCCCCAGTGGTGGAACCCAACGACGATAGGTTCACCATCGCCGGAGGTATTAAAGGCATAACCTTTCTTCTCCAGCTGCTCGCGAAGTTCGACGAAATTGTAGATTTCGCCGTTGAAGGTCATGGAGTAACGATTCGGCTGATTCTCTGGTCCCCACTGCAGCGGTTGGTGGCTGTGGGCAATATCAATAATGGATAGGCGGTTGAAGCCGAAAACTGCGTCCTCATCGTGCCACGTGCCTGCATCGTCAGGGCCGCGGTGCCGCATGCAGGGCAGGGCCCTTTCGACAACGGGAACGAGCTCCGCTGCGTCAGAATTTGCAGCCAGGATTCCGAGAAGACCACACATGCTTCGTGCGCGCACCTTTCGCTTAGTGTCACTTAATGGATTTTCGACGGCTCCGTAGCTAGCGGCTCAGCGCGACTGGTTGTCGCCTTAACCGGTGGCCGTGAAGGACCGCCGCGTGGCTGAGTAGCTGGGTTGAACCCCAGATTGGCGCCACATAGAAATGCTGCACCTACTTTAATGCCTTTTGGGGAAAAGCGAGAATGTCTGAGTTTGCCGTGTCTAGGGCTCGGGGCAAGGTTGCGCGGGACGGTGTGTGCGTCAGCGCGTGGCACAAACACTAAAAAATTCATAGACTTAGGAGCGTCAACAGGGTGTAACTGGTGAGAATGCCACCCCCGATAGGCGGGTCTTTCTCAGTATTTTATTAGGGCAGATATACTCAAAGGCACCCCACAGCCATATTTATTGTGGAGAAAGCTTAAGAATCGACTACTCTGCTTGGGTAGGACGAAACCTTAATCGGTTATCGAAAATTGTGTGGATCAGGAAGGCAGACACACGTGAATCAGCGTAGAAAGTTCGGAGTCGCCCGTAAGCTCGGCGTCCTCGGCGTTGCCACCGGTAGCGCAGCCTTGCTTGCCGGCTGCGATGTTAATCCTCCGGAGAACGGCTTCTTCAAGCTGCTCCGCTTTGGTTGGCCGGAAGGTGTGACCCCGGAAGCACAGTCCATGGGTAACTTCTGGGTTTGGACCTGGGTTGCAGCTTGGATTATCGGCATCATCGTTTGGGGCGTTACCCTTTACTCGATGGCAAACTTCACAGCTAAGAAGGCTGAAAAGAAGGGCAAGGGCGAGTTCCCGCGCCAGACTGCATACAACGTTCCGGTTGAGTTGTCTCTGACCATTCTCCCGATTCTGATCGTGATGACTCTGTTCTTCTTCACGGTTCAGACTCAGGACAAGGTCACTGCCCTGGATAAGGATCCGGAAGTTACCGTCGACGTCACCGGTTTCCAGTGGAACTGGAAGTTCGGTTACGCCAACATTTCCGCTGACCTGATGGGCGGCGAGGAATACAACGGCCGTATTGAGAAGCCGGCTGATGAGCAGTTCTTCACCGAGGGCGGCCACGAGGTTCCGTCCGCTGAGGATCGCGCAAAGCAGAAGGAGCACCCGGTTCACGGACGCTCCAAGGAGAGCCTCGACTACCTGCACTACGACGAGATTGAGACCCTCGGTACCACCGAAGAGGTTCCGGTCCTCGTTGTTCCGGAAGACACTGCAATCCAGTTCGACCTCGCGTCCGCTGACGTGATTCACTCCTTCTGGGTTCCGGAGTTCCTCTTCAAGCGCGACGTGTTCCCGCACCCGGAGGCTAACAAGTCCAACCGTGTCTTCCAGATCGAAAAGATTGACTCGGACAAGATTGCCAACCGACCAGAGGACAACCCGAGCGACAAGGTCAAGAACGCATTCGTTGGCCGTTGTGCCGAGATGTGTGGTACCTACCACGCAATGATGAACTTCGAGATTCGTGCTGTCTCCCGTGAGGCATTCACCGAGTACATCAAGTTCCGCCAGGAGAACCCAGAAGCTACTAACGCTGATGCTCTGAAGCACATCGGTGAGCCGGCATTCGCAGTCTCCACTTCGCCGTTCAACTCCGGTCGTGTCGACACCCGCGACATGGGTGATCGTGGTGCTAACACCATTGACCTGAACGCGACCGCCAAGTAAACCCAGCAAGATTCTTACTTAAAGGAAGTTCTCAAATGAAGTCTGCAGCAAAGCTCTTCTACGGACTTACCGTGTTCCTGGGGTTCATGGCTGTCGTCTACATCTTCGGCACTCAGTACCTCCAGGACACCGGTAACGTCATCAACGAAAGCCAGGGTCGCCTCGAGTGGGCTGGCGCAACCGGCCTGGTCCTCGCAGCTCTGATGACTCTGATGCTCGGTGGATACTTCCACTTCACTGAGCGCCGCTCCGACATCACCCCGGCCGACTTCGAAGAGGCAGAGATTGCCGACGGTGCAGGTACCCTCGGTTTCTTCTCCGCTAGCTCGATTTGGCCGTTCGTGATGACCATGGGCATCCTCCTCATGGGCTACGGCATCGCATTCATGGCCTACTGGCTGATTGTCCTTGGCGCGGTAATTCTGATCGTCTCCGGCACCAAGCTCAACACTCAGTACATCACTCCGCCGGAGAAGCACTAGTCCGAGTGCAATCAGACTGAACCACAGTCGTAGATAACCGAAAAGTCTCTCCCACTAACAAGGGCGTTAGTGGGAGAGACTTTTTTGTTTGGGCGAGTGGGAGGGGATTCCTAACTGGTGTTACCTCGTCGGTTAGGATCTGTAGTCAATATATGATTCCGCATCAAGCGAATTCGACGGGTTTCTGCCCCTTAGGTAGTTCGATGACCTCACCGTCAGTCACCTGCAGATGACGCGCTTCGAGCGAGTTGATCATGCGGTGATCGTGGGTAATCACAATAATTGTGCCCTCTGCAGATGCGATCGCGTCTTGGGCCTGCTCGATTAGATCCACACTCAGATGGTTCGTAGGCTCATCGAGCAGCAAGATCTCCGGCGGATTGGCTACGACCAACGCTAACGCCACCCGGCGCTGCTGGCCGATGGAGAGGCTTCCTACCGGTCGATTGGCATCCTCAGGGCTAAGCAATCCAAAGTCGTCGAGAGGCACGCGGGCATTGGGCGCAAGGTCGTACAACTCACGGGCGGACTTCTTTGGGTTTTCCCAGTCTTGTTCCTGAGCCAGCATGGCTACTCGACAGTTCTCGCCGATACGCACCTCGCCAGCCTGCGTCTCAACTTGCCCCATGATCGTCTTAAACAAAGTAGATTTGCCGGCCCCATTAGGGCCGGTGATCACGACCTTGTCGCCGGGACGAATAGTCAGTGAACCAACCCGAATTCGATCTGGGACGACCACACCGCGCATCTTGATGTGAAAATCTTCATCGCTGCCCGAAGCAGCGCGCTTGGTCGGTAGGGGTGCGGTCAACGGGGCATCAAAGCCCAGTAGTGCCGGTGGACGCTCCACACCTTCCTCAATGAGTTCCTCCAGCCGCTGCTTAGCCGAACGCACGCGGCGGGCGATTTGCCGCTCTACACGACCGCCACGGCGGTCATAAGCCATCTTGTTATTGTCCGTCATTTCCCGACCCGGTGAGATCTCACGAGCGCCATTCTCGATGGTGTCTTCCAACCGATTGCGTTCATGCTCCTCCGAGCGCCACTGGTGCTCCCATAGCTCACGCTGGTGGCGACGGTGCTTCGCGTAGTCGGAGTAATTACCACGGAACAGCCCAATACCAGGGCGCCCCGGCACCAAGTCTCCAATTACAGTACAAACGGCATCCAGGAAGTCGCGGTCATGTGTTGCCACCACAACCACTCCAGGGTGGTTCTGGATGGTGTCAATCACGAGCTGGCGACCGCGTTCATCGAGATGGTTGGTGGGCTCGTCGAGAAGCAGAATCTCTGGCTTTCGAATGAGCGTAATCGCGAGCCCCAACCGCGCCCGCTGCCCGCCGGAAATCTCCGTGGTTAGTTGCTCTGTCAGGGGAGCGCCGTCCGGAGCAGAACCGGTCAGGCCGAGATGGTCGAGCACAATCTCCGCATTATGTTCGGCGTTCCAGTCATCGTGAGCCATGACGTCCGAGAAGGCCTTCGAATACGCCTTCTCTGCCGCCTTAGACTCATCTGGGGTCTCTGCTAAGGCCATCGCCTCAGCTGCCTCTTCTAACTCCGCTAAACGACGTTTCGAGGGGCCGAGGGCTTCATCGATAAGCATTTGCACCGTGGAGTCGAAAGGAGCTTCCAGTTCCTGAGAGCCGAGTACACGCGTGCCAATATGAGTCACCGTACCGCTCGTGGGCCGACGACGACCCGACAGCAGCCAAAGAAGAGTGGACTTGCCGGCTCCGTTGTCTCCAACCAGACCGAGGACATCGCCGTCGGAAAGCGTGAGCGAGACATCGCGCAAAACAGGCGTGGCCTCGTAGTCGAAGTTGACACCGTTGGCGACAAGCTGTGTGGCGTTGCTCGAAAGATCGGTGGTGGGGGAGGGACTGGTAGACATATGTCCATTTTAGTACTGGTAAACAGTAGATTTGGTATCCGACATATGTGGGGTCAAGGCGAAATCGGAAGAATCTGGGTAACAAAAACCACCCCGGTCGACATCCGAAGTGGATGCGGACCGGGGTGGTCTTATTTGAGCGCAGTAGAAAACCTACCGCGGAACTTTACTGCTCGAGCTGGCGACGCTCTTCAGCGTTTTGAGCTTCGAGGTCACGGAACATCTGAGCCTGCTGCTCGTGGTTCTCGTGCTCGATACGAGCTGCCTCTTCGGCGATCTCCGGGGAGTCCGGGCTGAAGAAGCTACCGCGACCCGGGCTACCAGCGGCGCCCAGTTCGTTCATGGTCTTCGGGACGTAAGCACCCTGGTACTCGAGCGGAACGGCGTGGCCGTGCTCGTCGACCGGACCCAGTGGCTGGTGGACCTCGATGAAGGAACCATCAGGTAGCTGGTTGATGATGCCCGTCTCGATGCCGTGCTCCAGGACAGCGCGGTCAGAGCGCTGCAGGCCGATGCAGATTCGGTAAGTGACGAAGTAAGCGATCGGAGGCAGGATGATCAGACCGATACGGCCAACCCAGGTCATCACGTTCAGCGAGATCTGGAAGTGGTATGCGATCAGGTCGTTACCACCGGACAGAGTCAGCAGGGTGTAGAAGACCAAAGCCATGGCACCCAGGCCGGAGCGAACCGGCACGTCGCGCGGACGCTGCAGCAGGTTGTGGTGGGCGTTGTCGCCGGTGATCTTCGCCTCGATGAACGGGTAAGCGAAGAGCAGGACAACCAGAACACCACAGAGCAGGGCGACCCAGAAGACTGCCGGGATCGTGTAAGAGCCCAAGTAAAGCTCCCACGGCGGCATGACACGGGCAGCACCGTCAGTCCACAGCATGTAGATATCCGGCTGGGAACCAGCGGAAACCTGCGCCGGGTTGTACGGGCCAAGGTTCCAAATTGCGTTGATCTGGAAGATACCAGCGAATAGCGCCAGGAAGCCGAACGTAATCAGGCCGAAGGAAACGGACTTGACTGCGAAGATCGGGAGAATACGAACGCCGACGACGTTGTTCTCGGTACGACCTGCGCCAGGGAACTGGGTGTGCTTCTGGTACCAGACCAGAGCCAGGTGAGCGGCAATCAGACCCAGCAGCAGGGCCGGGAGAATCAGCACGTGTGCAATGTACAGGCGCGGGATAATCATGTCACCCGGGAAGTCGCCGTTGAACATCATCCAGTGCAGCCAGGTGCCGATAATCGGCAGACCGATGATGATTGCGGACATAATACGCAGACCAACACCGGAAAGCAGGTCGTCCGGCAGGGAGTAACCCATGAAGCCCTCTGCCACGGACAGCAGCAGGAGGATGGAACCGATGACCCAGTTAGCCTCACGCGGCTTGCGGAATGCGCCGGTGAAGAAGATGCGGAACATGTGCGCCATGATGGACACGGCGAACAGCAGAGCACCCCAGTGGTGAATCTGGCGAATGAACAGGCCACCGCGAACCTCGAAGGAGATCTGCAGGGCGGTCTCGTAGGCGCGAGACATCTCGACACCGTTGAGCGGCGCGTAGGCACCGTCGTAAATGACCTTCGACATCGACGGGTCGAAGAACAGAGTCAGGTAAACACCCGAGAAGAGCAGGACTACGAAGGAGTAGAGTGCAATCTCGCCCAGCAGGAAGGACCAGTGGGTAGGGAATACCTTATTGAGCTGCTTACGCATGCCGCCAGACAGGGTGTAGCGGTCATCCATATTCTTAGCAGCGGTTGCTAGTTTCGTTGGATTACTCATGACTGACGCTCCCAGAATGCCGGACCGACGGGCTCAATGAAGTTGCCCTCTGCGTACATGTAGCCTTCTTCGTCAACGCTGATCGGCAGCTCTGGAAGAGCGCGAGCAGCTGGACCGAAGACCGGCTTGCCGTAGTGCAGTGCATCGAACTGCGACTGGTGGCATGGGCAGAGAATACGGTTCGTCTGCTGTTCGTACAGAGAAGTCGGGCAACCGATGTGTGTACAA
Organism: Corynebacterium sp. HMSC077G07; assembly: GCF_001809225.1. NCBI lineage: Bacteria > Bacillati > Actinomycetota > Actinomycetes > Mycobacteriales > Corynebacteriaceae > Corynebacterium > Corynebacterium sp. HMSC077G07. Next base: position 102,081 of record NZ_KV796537.1, read on the forward strand.
ATCTTCGAGTAGGCGAAGTAGTCGCCGTAGTGGAAGTCTTCCTGACCCTTGCGCAGGATTGCCTTTTCAGCGTCCTGGGAACGCAGACGGATCAGCATGACCGAGTTGCGGGAGCCGTGAATCGAGTGCATGTGTGCCTCGTAGACATCAGCATCCTTGGAGTACTTGTCGCCGTCGTTGACGTCCTCCTCCGGAAGAGGGAAGACGGTCTCCATGGAACCTGCGGACAGGTCCTCTGGGCGGAGGCGAACCAGGCGGGAAACGCCCTTAGTGGTGTAGCCGTGTACGCCCTCTTCAGCGATAGCGCCGGTGTCGCGACCCAGGTAAACCTTGTGGCCCTTCTCGACGAGAGTCCAGCCAGTGGTCCACAGGGTGCCGTCACCAGTGACGTCAACGTCGTGGCGTGGCTTCCACGGGTTCTTAATCATGCCGCCAAGCGGAAGGATCATGCCGATACCAGCCAGGACGGCGCCGGTACCAAGGAGGCCCTTGATAGCGGAGCGACGACCCAGGGTGGAGGTCTGCCAAGAATCGTTCAGCAGGGCAACGATGGTCTTCTGGTCGACCTCTTCGGACGGACCATCGTGGCGGCGCTGAACCGAAATCTCTTCCGGAATGAAGCGCTTGGTGAACTTAACTGCACCAATACCCAGGGTGACGATGCAGCCACCGATGGTGATACCCAGCAGCGGGGTGTACATAGTGTACAGCCACAGACCCTCTTCGCCGTGCCCCTTGTAGTGCCACGGGTAGAACAGGTAGATGGCGATGAATGCCAGGCCAAGAATGACCGACAGTGCCAGCCAGATGGTGACACCACGAGCCGCGCGCTTTTCAGCCGGGTCGTTGGCAATCGGGAAGCGTTCCTTGCGGTAAGCAATGGTCACGTCATCGAGTTCAGCACCCAGACGAGCGAGATCCGCATTGCTCATCTTCGACAGCTCTTCGGAGCTGTACTTCTTGTTTTCGTTATTACTCATCGGCGGGATCCAATCCAAAGAGCGGCCGCTACGAGAGCGACAATGCCTACAATCCACATGACAAGGCCCTCAGCAACTGGGCCGATGCCACCAATGCCCCAACCACCCGGGGTCGGAGTTTCCTTGGCGTTCTTGATGTAGGCGATGATGTCCTTCTTCTCGTCAGCAGACAGCTGGCGGTCAGAGAACTTCGGCATATTCTGCGGGCCGGTCAGCATGGCCTGGTAGATTTCCTGCTCATTTGCAGGATCCAGGACCGGTGCGTACTTACCGCTGGACAGTGCGCCGCCACGACCGGTGAAGTTGTGGCAGGATGCACAGTTCAGGCGGAACAGCTCGGAACCGCGAGCAACGTCAGCCTTGTCAAGCTCACCGTTCGGGCCAGCGTTCTTACCGCGTAGCGACTCCATAGCGATGGAGCCGTCCTCGTCGCGGACGATGCCGGCGCCGCCGCCATTAGCCTGGACGTAGGCTGCGATAGCCAGCGTCTGCTCTTCGGAGTAACGCGGGGTCTTACGTGCTGCCTGAGCCTCGTTGCGGAGCATCGGCATACGACCGGAGTGAACCTGGAAGTAAACCGAGCCTTCGCCGACGCCGATCAGCGACTTGCCGCGGTCCTTAACGCCCTGAAGGTTGGCGCCGTGGCAAGTAATACAAGCAACGTCGTAAAGCTCCTTGCCCTGCTGAATCATTGCGGCTTCATCCTGCTGAGCAGTAGCCGTCTGTGCATCAGGGGTCAGAGCATTAGCGAGGAAGCCCGCGCCGGTGAGGGCGAGAGCCATAGCCATAATGCCGGAGGCAGTACGGCGCATCTTGCGGCGGCCCTTTGACTTCGGGGCCGCAGCCAAGGACGTGGTGTCCTTGGTTTCGGAGGTAGTGTTTTCCATCTTTTTCCCTTTAATACTGTTCGTGGAAAGTGGATGGGCTGTAGGCCGTACTAAACAAAGGACGGCCAATACGGCCTACTGGATGAAGTAGATGGTGATAAACAGGCCAATCCACACGACGTCGACGAAGTGCCAGTAGTACGAGACCACGATGGCAGCAGTGGCCTGTGCCGGGGTGAACTTCGCCTTGGAGGTACGGATAAGCACCACAACGAAAGCCAGCACACCCGCGAGGACGTGGGCTGCGTGGAATCCGGTGGTGATGAAGAAGACCGAACCGTAAATGGAGTTCTGAATGGTCAGACCGTGGCTAACCAGTGTGAAGTACTCGTAAGCCTGGCCGACGAGGAAGATTGCACCCAGGGCGGTAGACAGTGCGTACCACTTACGGAGTGCGAAAACGTCGCCACGCTCGGCCGCGAACACGCCCCACTGGGCAGTGAACGAAGACGACACTAGGATCACGGTGATCAATAGTGCGTACGGGACATTGAGGTGGCCGGTACCCCAATCCCACGAATCGCCCTGGCCGTTCGCGCGTGACACGAAGTACATCGCGAACAGACCGGCGAAGAACATTAATTCCTGAGACAGGAACACAATCGTGCCGACACTGACCATATTCGGTCGGTTCAGTGTCGCAGCACGACGTGGTGCTGTCATACCTTGATTTTCAACTGCGCTCGTCACAACTAACAGTATGTACTGTTCTTAAGGAGTAGTCACGTTGCAACCCCCGTTTTTGTATAAAAATTCCTAAAATCCCAGGTCGCGAGGAAAGGTTTCTGAGAATTTCACTAATTTTTCCCCCTGATGGGAACTTTCCGGTGTCTTTATCCGACGCGGGCGAATTCGAGGGTTTGGTTGTGCTGAGTTGCGCGGTGTCCATCCCCTGGACTGCCAGGTTCACCTCCGGTGAACCTGGGTTAGCGATACTGCGACATCAGTTGTCGGTTAGTTTATCGCAGGTTCGGCTCTGTTTAATATCGTATTTTTCCAGTTGCCCCAATGGGGGTGAGATTTTCGGTGAACGCAAAAGGTGGACCTGGTGATGCGCTGGATATATGGGGGAGGTATCTTGTCTTATTACGTACATCACGGTGGGATTTTTTTCAACAGCCCTGTGATGTGGTGCGCCTGGTGGGCGGGATAGCCAGCAGTACCTAGGTGCAGTTGTATTAATAAAGTACGAATACAGACTTGACTATCTAGTGGAAGGGAGTGGCGATGAGCGAGATCGGCGATAAGAGGGCGGTCGAAAACTGGCGCCATGTTCTCTCCACGATTGGCGCTGGCCGCGAAGTTTCCGGTGAGGGCATTCGATTCGCCATGGATCAAATCATGTCCGGTGCTTCCGGAGACGTGCAGACCGCAACGTTTGCTTTCGGTCTCCTCGCCAAGGGGATTACGGCTGCCGAGCTCGATGCTGCGGCTGAGGGCATGCTTTCATTTGCCCGCCCAGTTCATGATCCACAGCTCGCCGGTGTTATTGAGCGCGGTGCAGTCGATATCGTCGGCACCGGTGGTGATGGCGCAAATACCGTCAACATCTCCACGATGTCCATGATTGTTATCGCGGCCAGCGGTGTGCCGGTGCTCAAGCACGGTAACCGCGCGGCTTCCTCGAAGTCGGGCGGAGCTGACATGCTGGAGGCCTTTGGCATCGACATTGAGAACGGTCTCGTTACTTCTCCGGAACATCCGGATTTCTACGTGCGCTTCCTCTTTGCCGCTCGCTTTCATCCGGCCATGCGCTTCGCTGGACCGGTGCGTAAGGAGCTAGCGGTTCCGACAGTCTTCAACCTGTTGGGGCCGCTGACGAATCCAGCACGCCCGCAGGCGAGCTTGATTGGCTGTGCCTTCGAAGATCAGATGGAGACGATGGCGGACACCTTCGCCCGCCGTGGTCAGCGCGCGCTGGTGGTTCGCGGAAGCGATGGCCTCGACGAGATTACCGTTACTGGCCCCACCAAGGTCTTTATTGTGGAAAACGGTGGAGTTGCCGAAGATGCCATCGATCCACATGACTATGGCATGGAGTACTCCGAAATTGACGCGCTGCGTGGCGGTGACCCTGCTTACAACGCTGATGTTGCACGTCGCATTTGGGCTGGCGAGCTCGAAGGCCCGATTCGCGATGCAGTCATCCTTAACTCCGCCGCCGCAATCGCCATTTCGCGTGGTCTGAGTGGCCGTCCGCTAAAGGAAGCTATGGCCGACTCCATTGAAGAGGTCAAGGAAACGCTCCAGTCGGGGCTGTGCTTGGACATCCTTACCGCGGCGATGAAGGGTTAAGGTTCGCGTCGCGCTTCACGACGTGCTTGCTGCGCGTCAATTGCCCACTGAAGGTATTTTCCTGCGCCTAACCTAGGGTAGGAATACTCGCCTCCGGTGGGCTTTATTCGTACCTCCGGGCGCTGCAGCCATTTCCAGATAATACTGAGTTCATCAATCGATGCTCCTTTATATAAGGAATCATCTGGAGTGACTGTTTGGGCTGAACTCTCCATGAGCTCGATGATGTAGTTCATTTCCGCGCCACGTGGTGCGGTGCTGGCGCCGGCCAACCTGCCGTAGCGAATTTCCGCTAGATGCCAGCCGCCATTGCCATCGGGGAAAGCGGCTTGCAGAGATGGGATGGCGGCAAGCATGCTCAGGCGCTGCTGCTTGTCCAAGCTGATAATGAACTCCGCGGCGCGGTCACGTTGCACTGCCGCGCGTTGGAAGCGGTGTGCTTCGGCAAGTGCTGATATCTCTGCAATCATGTCTGCGATCTCGTCTGCGCCGGTGGTGGAGATCTGAGCGGTTGTTATCGCAAAGTCGTCGTTAAGCGCGGAGAACCTGTCGCGGATGGCAGTAGCGGTGTCGCGCGTGCGGAAAGGACCTAGGCTGCGGGCGTCGGTGACTGCCCGGCTAATCTTGGCAGGCCGACCGGGGCTAGTGGGGACGATGTACCAGCCGCGGGTTGGTTCGGTGCGTTGTCGGTTGTAGGGCGGACGGAGTGCAGAGATCAGACGAGCCTCGCGAATTTCTGCAGCGAAGCCGTGCGGGCACTCGATGATCTCGACGCGTTCGGCTAGAGAGACCATTTCCGTAATCTTGCGACGAGAATCAGTACCGTTGAAATACTGCAGAAGTCTACGTCGCAAATCGAGAGCTGTACCTATATATAAGGGGTCGTCATTTCTTGACCGAAAAACATAGACACCAGGGGTGTGCGGAGCTCCATCGGCAAGGTGCCGTTTAGCACGAACCTCTGGAGCGACGGTGGGCGAGTAGTGCACTAGCTCGGACGCTGTTTGTACTTCATCGCCAGCTAGTCTCTCCACGAGGTAGTGAAGGACGTCGACGGTTGCGATTGCGTCGTCAAGCGCCCGGTGGGTGGGGCGATTCGGAGAACCGACGTACCGTGCGAGCTGTGAGAGCTTGAAACTGCCAACTTGTGAGCGGTCGAGGACGCGACGCGCCAACGTGAGGGTGTCTACGACACTGGGGCTCGGCCAATCTAGGCCCAAATCTGTGCAAGCCTGGCGGAGGAATCCAATATCGAACTTGGCATTATGCGCAACCCAGACGCTTCCCCGGGCAAATTCGAGGAACTGAGTAATAACTGTGCCGAGCTGTGGGGCGGTTTCAACATCGGCGGTAGTGATGCCGGTCAGAGATGTGATGTGGTCGGGGATCTCCATACCGGGGTCGATGAAGCTGGAAAAGGTGCCAATTGTCTTACCGCCACGGGTTTTGATGGCCCCAATTTCAATGATGTGGTCGTTTTTGGCCTTCAATCCGGTCGTTTCCAGGTCTACGACGACAAAGGTGGTGTTGAAAAGAGAATCATCGACGGTGCCTTCGAGAGGGAAGTGCTGTTGTCCTGAATCCACGTCAATAATCCTATGCTGAGCGCTCCTAGTGGTGTTAAAACTGTGAAACTTGAGCAAATTGAGCTGTTGCAAGCTGGAGTGTGACATAAAACACGTTTTGAGCCCGCGATAAAAATGTGTCGACTTTAAGGCATTAAGTGTAAAGTTCTCGGCGGACTTCAAAATGCCAGGTAGTGACACGTTTATCAAACTGTTATTATTCCGCTATAGGGGGAGTGTTTAGTTGTAACAGCTTGGTAACGGTTTAGTTCTATCGATGGTAACAACCGGGCCTCGAGCGGTTTTCTGGACAAACGGCTAGACAAAACTTGATGCCATTTCGTAACCTTATCGAGACATTGAAACGGGGCCACTGAGTTGGTGCCGGTCATTGATAAGAAAACACAGAGCCTTATCGAAGGTCCTGAGGGTCTAAGTAGTGAGAGCCTCAGGGGATTCGAGCCGGGGACCCACCTCGAACCATGGGGTGAATCCCAAAGGGAAATCCCGGAGGGTAGGAAGTCTTCCATTCTTCCGAACCCGTCAGCTAACCCGGTCGGCTAAACAGGAAGATTTTGGAGTTTCAAAACAATGGGCAAGCACCACCGCCGTTCTAACTTTGCACGCAACGCAGTCGCATTTGGCGCAACTGTCGCCGGCGTTACCGCTCTCGCAGTTCCGACCGCTAACGCTAACCCGCTGAACGACATCCAGGGCGCACTGAACGGCTTCGATACCCCGCAGGTTGCAGGTATGCAGGATGTTGTTGGCAAGTTCAACGACATCGCAGGTGAGGTTACCTCCGGCAGCGTTGCAAACGTTGCAGCACCGTCCACTGGTTCGGCTATCGTCTCCGCTGCACGTTCCAAGATCGGTTCCCCGTATGTGTGGGGCGCTACCGGTCCGAACTCTTTCGACTGCTCCGGTCTGACCTCCTGGGCATACCAGCAGGTCGGTAAGTCGATCCCGCGTACCTCCCAGGCGCAGGCTTCCCAGGGTACCGCGGTCTCCAGCCCGGCACTGGGTGACATCGTTTCCTTCTACTCTGGCGCTACCCACGTCGGCATCTTCTCCGGCAACGGCAACGTGATTCACGCTCCGCAGTCCGGCGATGTCGTCAAGGAAGCTCCGATGAACTACATGCCGGTTCACAACTTCGTCCGCTTCTAATCTGTTTGAACGGATGACAACCTGCGGGGCATTGATGCCCCGCAGAGCCTTGGCTCTCTTTTTACCGAGGGGGCACTGAGGCGAGCGCCCGGGTGCTGACGCTATGCGCGTCGTAAAGCACTATAGGGGCACTCGCCTCATTTTTTGTTTTTCTACTGCGGTTACGCAATGCGTGGAGTCGAAGGGCTATCCTGGTTACTCCCTTTGGATACCCCTTTGTGCTGGCGGTTTGTCGGTGTGTTGTTCCGCGGCAAGGCTGCTACAATTTGCTCGAATGCGTCAAGTGGTTTGATGTTTTGTTTTTCGGGGAAGAAATTTGAATACACAACTTGAAAAGGGTTTGGATTTGTCGCGTCACCGTGCCTCTCGCCGTCGCCACAACTCTCGTCGCGGTGTAGTCGGGCTTACGGTCGTGACTGGGCTAACCTTTGGCTCCGTAGGTTTGGCGCCGATTGCCTCTGCGCAGGATGAACAGCCAGCCCCGGATCTGGCTACTGCAGACGGCATTATTGCAGAGCTGGAGAAGATTTCTCGGGATACCGAAGCGGTTTCTGAGGAAGTTACCGAGCTGGATTCTCAGGTTCAGGCCAAGGAAGAGGAACTCCGGCACGCCGAAGGGGAACTGAAGCACTCTGAGGATCAGGTTCTCCGAGCACAGGATAATCTCAAGGCGCTCTCTGGTGAGATTTCCTACTTCGCGAAGAAGCGGATGCGTGGTGAAATCGTCGACCCATTGTCTGCCGCCCTGGGATCTTCCAGTGCTCAGGACGCTATCGACCGTGCCGGCTACATCAACAAGATGTTCCGCGACAACGATGAAGTCGTCAGCCGTGCGGTGCAAGCCCGCAAGGATGCCGAGGATGGCAAGGCCAATGCGCTGCGTCTGCAGGGCGATATCCGCAAGCAGCTCGATGACCTGGCCAAGCGCCGCGATGATTTGGACAAGCGCAGCGCCGAATTTGATGAGCGCGCCGAGCATGTCAAGTCCATGGTTGAATCGCTGAGCCCCGAACAGCGGGAAATCTGGATTTCCAAGAACAACCCAATTACCGAAGGGTTGGACAAACTGCTCGGATCTTCCGCCGCAGTTGATGCCGCGATGTCGAAGCTGGGTTCCCCGTACTCGTGGGGAGCTGCTGGTCCCTCCGCATTCGACTGCTCCGGCCTGATGTACTGGGCGTACCAGCAGATTGGTAAGTCCATCCCGCGGACCTCGCAGGCACAGCTCGCCGGTGGTACTCCGGTGAGCCGCGACCAGCTGCAGCCGGGCGACATCATCGGTTACTACCCGGGAATCACGCACGTGGGCATGTACATCGGCAATGGTCAGATTGTCCATGCTTCCGACTACGGTATTCCAGTCCAGGTCGTTTCCATCGACCAAGGTGGCCCGTACCAAGGCGCTGTCCGCTTCTAACTAGCGGCAGGTGACCTCGCGTCCTTTTAGTCAAGGTAGATAAACTCGGCTCCATGTCTGCGCGCGTACTGCTCATTACGAATGACTTCCCGCCTCGCGATGGTGGAATCGAGTCCTACCTGCGTGATTTCTGTGCTCGTTTGGATCCGGAGAACCTCGTAGTCCTCGCGTCCTCGCGAGCCCCCGAAGAAAAGCTCCGCGCCTACGACGAGTCGCTACCGTACCGTGTTTATCGCATGCGTGATTCCGTGCTGCTGCCACTGCCGCACGTAGCTCGTCGCGCCGCTCAGATTATTCGCACCGAACGCATTGACACCGTATGGTTTGGTGCCGCCGCGCCACTTGGTTTGCTTGCCGACGCATGCCGTCGCGCAGGTGCCACCCGCATCGTTGCTACCACTCACGGACATGAAGTGGGCTGGTCGATGCTGCCATTGGCCCGCCAGATGCTGAGGCGCATTGGTAAGAGCTCCGATGTTGTGACCTATATTTCCCGCTACACCCGTGGTCGATTTGCGGCAGCCTTTGGTCCGCAAACAGCATTTGAACGCCTGCCTTCCGGTGTCGATATCGAGCGATTTTCCCCGGACCCCGAGGCGGGACAGAAGATCCGGCAGCACCACGGAATCGGTGAGTCCCAGCCGCTTATCGTCTGTATTTCTCGGCTAGTGCGCCGAAAAGGCCAAGATATGCTGATTCGCAGCATGCCTAAGGTTCTTGAGCAGCACCCGGATGCCAGGTTGCTGATCGTGGGCGTTGGTCCGTTGAACCGAGAATTGAAAAAGCTGGCAGTAAAGCTCGGGGTCTCCGAGCAGGTTATTTTTGCCGGCAAGGTCTCTTATGATGACCTCCCCGCCTATTACAATGCGGCCAGCATTTTTGCCATGCCCGCCCGAACCCGCGGACGTGGCCTCGATGTAGAAGGCCTCGGCATTGTCTACTTGGAAGCACAGGCCTGCGGTGTCCCTGTCATAGCTGGCAAGTCTGGTGGCGCCCCGGAGACAGTTATCGATGGCGAAACTGGCATCGTTGTCGACGGGGCCTCGAAGCGCAGCGTCGCCACCGGGCTGGTTGAGATTTTGGATAATCCGGAGCGCGCGGCGGCGATGGGAGCCTGTGGTCGGGAGCATGTTGTGCAGTCGTGGACCTGGGAGGTCATGGCTGCTCGGGCTCGCCGAATTCTCCGAACCTGCGCAATCCCTTTATAATCAACTGTTATGTCCACCGATATTCCGATTCATCCGAACTCAGACGAGTCCGACGCCGCTGATCGCCCGGCTATCGGTTTTGATATTGGTGGAACAAACCTGCGCGCTGCAGTGGTCAGCGCTGATGGGCAGGTGCTGTATCGAGTTCAGACCAGTTCTGATGGCAGTGTGGATGCCATTGAACGTGGCATTGTCCAGACATCCGAGCGCTTGGTTGAACGCTTTCCAGATGTCAGCGCCATCGGTTTAGCTGTAGCTGGTTTTTTGGATTCTGACCGCCAGACGGTTCGTTTTGCCCCGCATCTGCCGTGGCGCGATGCGAACGTCGTCAAGTGTTTATCCTTGCTTCTCCCATGTCCGCTGCAGCTTGAGCACGATGCCAACTCGGCCGCCTGGGGTGAGTATCGCTTTGGTGCGGCTCGCGGTGCGGATAATTGGGTGCTGTTTGCGCTGGGTACGGGAATCGGCGGCGCGATGATGCAGGGGGGTGAGATTTACCGTGGCGCGTACGGCACGGCGCCGGAATTCGGCCACCTCACCGTTGTGCCGGATGGTCGTCCCTGCTCCTGCGGAAAGCGTGGTTGCTTGGAGCGTTACTGCTCGGGTACGGCGTTGGTTACCACCGCTCAGGAACTCTCTGAATCCGGTCGCTACTTCTCGCGGCTTACCGACGGGCTCGTGGCCGGCTCGGTAACTGGTACCGATGTCGTCTCGGCTGCTCGCCAGGGGGATGAATTGGCTCTAGCTGCGATTGATGACTTTGCTACCTGGCTGGGGCGTGGCCTGTCGATGGTGGGCGATGTCTTTGATCCGGAATTGATTGTTATCGGTGGCGGTGTTGCCTCGGCGTCTGATCTATACCTGGACAAGGCCAAGGCCGAGTTTGCCCGCAATCTCACCGGCGCTGGCTATCGTCCGGTAGCGGATGTGCGGGTCGCTGAACTAGGTGCGGATGCTGGGTTGATTGGTGCGGCGGATATTGCGCGCAGCGTTGTGGCTGCCGAGGGTGCGACATCGTCGTAAAGCGTCAATTTGGGGATTGCAGGGGAATTCGCCCGCGAAAAGGTGGGGGAATGGCTGCGGAGATGGATCGTCGGACCAACTGAACCTGTATAGTTTTAAACTGTGAATAATCGCTGGTACAAGTTCTTTAAGTACATCCTCATTGGCCCTTGGCTGCGGATCTATAATCGCCCGTACTACATCGGTGGTGAGAAGATTCCTCAGGAAGGTCCAGCGCTGATGGCGTCGAACCACCTTGCTGTGATGGATCACTTTTTCTTCCCACTGGTCTGCCGTCGTCAGCTGACGTTCCTGGCGAAGGCGGAGTACTTCACCACGCCGGGCTTTGTCGGCGGTATCCAGAAGTTCTTCTTCTCCTCGGTGGGGCAGGTGCCGATTGACCGTACCTCTGGTGATGCAGCTCGCGATGCGCTGAACGCCGGCTTGAAGGTGCTGTCACGCGGTGACCTGCTGGGCATTTCCTTGGAAGGCACCCGTAGTCCCGATGGTCGACTGTACCGCGGTAAAACCGGTGCGGCACGTGTCGCGCTGGAGGCCGGTGTGCCGGTGTTCCCAATGGCGATGATTGATACGGAGAAAGCCAACCCGATTGGTTCGTGGATTCCTCGTCCGGTGAAGGTCGGCACGATTATCGGCGATCCGATTGATCCGTCGGAGTACAAAGCCAAGTACAGCGATGAGTATGAAGCGGCCAGGGCACTGACGGATGACCTGATTAAGGAAATTCAGAAGCTTTCTGGTCAGGAATATGTCGATGCTTACGCGACTGATGTGAAGAAGTCCTTGGAGGCCGGCACCGGCTATCCAGCGGGAACCGAACCGGGTGGAGAGCTCACTACTCCGGCTCCGGGGCCGAAGCCGACCCCTCGTCGCTGGTTCCGACGCGCTCGCTAGAATAATTAGGCGCAGATAGTTTTCGCGACAGTGGGGCTGCACACTTCCTATGGCGATTCGGTGCATGGGTAAGATTTGCTCGGTAGGGCTCCACGGTCTTTTGGTCGCGAGGTAGCCGACGCGAGGCCGAGGCTGGAGAGGATTCCACACCGTGCGTTATTTTTATGACACCGAGTTTATTGAAGACGGCAAGACTATTGATCTTGTCTCCATCGGTGTCGTAGCTGAGGACGGCCGCGAATACTACGCGGTGTCTACCGAGTTCAATGAGAGCAAGGCCGGCCCGTGGGTGCGGGCCAACGTGCTCAATCAGCTGCCCAACCCCTCATCTCCGCTGTGGAAGAACCGGGACACGATCCGCGAGGAACTGCTGGCATTTTTCACCGAACCCGGTACGGGCAGCCCAGAGCTGTGGGCTTGGGTAGGCGCCTACGATCACATTGCGTTGGTGCAGCTTTGGGGTGATATGACCAAGCTGCCGCAGTTCATGCCACGTTATACCCGTGAACTCAAGCAGTACTGGGAGATGGCGGGCAAGCCACGGTTGCCGAAACAGACTGCAGGTAAGCACGACGCGCTGGCAGATGCCCAGCACAATCTGCTGAAGTTTCAAAAGATTGCACAGAAGTTGCCGCTTGATTAAGCAACGGAATTCGAATATTTGGTGACCTGACTAACACCCTTCTGGCAGGGGCACTACAATGAACTTCTGTGAGTTGGACTATTGATCTCCCTGTAGATGACCTGCCCGATCTGCCACCGCTTCCCGGCGACATGGCTGAGCGCTTTGCTGATGTCGTATCCCGCCAAGCCCTACAGCAGCCAAGCTGGGATGCCCGCGCCGCTGCTAACGTGCGTCGCATTCTCGAATCGGTGCCGCCAATTGTGGTCGCGCCTGAGGTTCGTAAGCTTCGTCAGGAGCTTGCCGACGTCGCTAATGGTAAGGCCTTCCTGCTGCAGGGCGGTGATTGTGCGGAGACCTTTGAGTCCAATACTGAGCCGCACATTCGCGCCAATGTGAAGACCTTGCTGCAGATGGCCGTTGTGCTGACCTACGGCGCATCCACCCCGGTTGTAAAGATGGCTCGTATCGCTGGTCAGTACGCTAAGCCGCGCTCGAAGGACATCGACGGCGACGGCTTGCTTAGCTACCGCGGCGACATGGTCAACGGCGTTGAGCCGACTGAAGAAGCTCGAGTTCACGACCCAGCTCGAATGGTGCGTGCTTACGCCAATGCGTCTGCGGCGATGAACCTGGTACGTGCACTGACAGGTTCGGGCACCGCTGACCTGCATCGTCTGCACGAGTGGAACCGTGAGTTCGTCAGCAACTCGCCGGCTGGTGCCCGCTACGAGGACCTGGCACGCGAGATTGATCACGCACTGCGGTTCATGGCTGCCTGTGGTGTTGCGGACTCGAACCTGCAGACCGCGCAAATTTACTGCTCGCATGAGGCACTGGTTGTTGACTACGAGCGCGCTATGCTGCGCCTGTCTGAAAACGATGGCAATCAGGAGCTGTTCAACCTCTCCGCGCATCAGCTGTGGATTGGTGAGCGCACCCGTGGTATTGAGGACTTCCACATCAACCTGGCTGCCATGATTGGCAACCCCGTCGGTGTGAAGATTGGCCCGACCACCACGCCGGAGGAGGCTGTCGCTTACGCCGACAAGCTCGACCCGTTCTTCCAGCCTGGTCGCCTGACCCTGACTTCGCGTCTGGGCAATGACAAGGTTCGCTCCGTGCTGCCTCCCATCGTTGAGGCTGTGGAAGCTTCTGGTCATAAGGTCATTTGGCAGTGCGATCCGATGCACGGCAACACTTACTCGGCCTCCAATGGTTACAAGACCCGCCACTTCGACCGCATTGTCGACGAAGTTCAGGGCTTCTTCGAGGTGCACCGCTCGATCGGCTCGCACCCGGGTGGTATCCACGTGGAGCTGACCGGCGAAGATGTCACTGAGTGCCTCGGTGGCGCGCAGGACATTTCCGATGTCGATCTGCCAGGCCGTTACGCATCCGCCTGCGACCCGCGTTTGAACACTCAGCAGTCGCTGGAGCTGGCCTTCCTGGTTGCCGAGATGCTGCGCAACTAGTTGCAACCAGCTCAGCTAGGTACAACTAGCCCAGCTAGTGCAGCACCGCACTCAGTAGAGCGCCGCACTTTTTTACAGAGTGCTGACCGAAATGCTGTCACCCGCCGTGGCCTTAGCGCCCGGTCGGGGTGACTGCAATACGATGCGATCGTCATCGTTCGCAGAGCCGTCGATGTCGAGCTGAAGATGCTGTTTCTCCGCTTCACGACGTGCCTGCGCAACAGTTTTACCCAGCAGCTGCGGAACCTTCACTGCTCTGGACACGGTCAGCGTGACAGTCGCATCATTGGGGTTAACCAGACGACCTGCACTCGGTGAGACTGCGTCGACACGGCCGTAGTCGCGCGAGGAGGAGGACGCGTCCTTTACTTCGCTTACCTCAATGCCCTCGCGCTGCAGTATTTGGCGAGCAGTATCTTCCGACTTGCCCACTACATTGGGCACTTCGATGCCGTTGTTAATGGTCAACGTCACAGAACTACCGCGTTCGAGGCCAGTGCCTTCCTCAGGAGACACGGAAAGAACCTCTTCCGGCTCAGCAGAGGAGGAGAACTCCGCCGATACCTCCCGGACTTCCAGCCCGGCCTTGCTCAACAGCTCACGAGCTTCATCCTCTTGAAGCCCCACGATTTTTGGCACCTTCACCGGTGCTGGCCCCTTGGAGTAATGCACAGTCACAACTGAGCCAACTTCGACGGTCTGTCCTGGAGCAGGAACCGCATATACCAAGCCGCCGGTGGAGACATCATCGGAAAAGACGGGGTCTCCGACCTCTTCTTTCAACGTCCGCTTAGCTAGGGCAGCACTGAACACTTCCTTTGAGTGGTTCGCGGGATATGCGGGCACAGTCGGGCGGCCGAGGCTGACCAGCACGCGAACATCATCACCGCGGACAACCCGCGCTCCAGCCAGGGGGTCCGAGCCAATAATCTGGGACACTGCGACATCGTTGTCGTAGCGCTCATCAACCACCGGTTCAAAGCCCGCCTCACTGATTGCGGTCATCGCCTGTGGTTGCGACAGCCCAGTGATAGAGGGCACTTCGCCGTAACGGCCAGAGCCCAGCCACCACGCGCCAAGCCCCATGCCCAACGTGGCAACCAGGGCGATAATCAGCCACAATGCACATCCACGGCGCGTCCGCTGTCGGGTAGCTCGACGGCTCTTAGGCGTCTGAGTCTGAGCAGATCGCGGCTGCGGATGCTGTGGGTGCTGTGGGCCCTGAGTGTCCGGCGGCAGCGGATATTCCGGAGCGCCTGGAACGTCGGCTGGTACGAGAGCTCCACCAGACGGCTCCGGGGATTCCCAGCCAGGGGGGTTGTACTCGTCATAGCGATCGAAAGTGCGTGTCCGCCCCGCATCCGGGTCGTCGAAATCATCGAAAACGTTTGGTGGTCCCGGTGGTCGGGAAGAAACGGGGCTACCGGGTGCGTCCGTCGAGAAGCCATAGCCGTCGTGACCGAAGCGCTCGGGTGCCGTCTCTGCGGTGCCGTGTCTGTCATCGAAATGGTCGTTGCCCGGTCGGTGGAAGTCCTCTGTGAGCCCCTCCATGGCGGCAGCGTTGGCGGCTGCTGAATTGACGGGCGACGGCACGCGGAATGGTGGCAGCGCGAGTTTGTCCGCAATGTCTTCGAGTGCGTCACCGAATTCCTCGGCCGTCTCAAACCGATCCTCCGGCCTGCGGGAACAAGCGCGGGCGACCAACTCGTCGAACTCCTCGGGAACGCCGTCGATGAACTCCGAGGGTGGCGGGACATCTTCGTTCAATCGCTTCATGGCAACGCCGAGCGAAGAATCGGCGATGAATGGCGTGGTGCCGGTAAGCAGCTCAAAGAGCAAAATACCCGCCGCATACACATCGGATGCAGGGGAGATGGATTCACCCGTGACCTGCTCCGGAGCCAGATAAGCGACGGTGCCGACGATGACCGAGTTAGAGGTCACCTTGGCATCAGCGGCCGCGCGCACTAGACCGAAGTCCGCCAGCTTCACTCGCCCGTCCGAGGCAATCAGCACATTTTCCGGCTTGATATCTCGGTGCACCATGCCGCGGGAATGCGCCACCGATAGGGCGCGCAGAACTGAGCGCATCACGACGGCAGCTGCATGCGGAGGCATCGGACCGCGCTGACGGAGCAGTTCGCGGAGGGTCCCACCGTCGACGAATTCCATAATGAGGAAAACATGCCCCGCCGGGTCCGTGCCCTGGTCGTAGACGTTGACAAGCGACTCGTCATTGAGGTGCGCGACCGCGCGGGCCTCACGTTCGAAGCGGATGCGGAAAGACTCGTCGTCGACAAAACGCGGATCCATGACCTTTGCGGCCACCCTGCGATCGAGCCGCAAATCGGTGGCGCAGTACACGGTGCTCATGCCACCGTGTGCGATGGTGGCTCCGATGCGGTAGCGACCATCGAGAATCTGCCCCTCGACAAGCTGCGACATAAACCAGCCTTCCCTGTTCCAATCAGTTGCTTCTAATAAGTATATGGGGACGTACCTACTGCAAGGCCAACGCGCTAAAGTGACCAGTGTGAGAAAGATTCCAACTTGCCACGATGTCCTGAGCGCCGACGAACCCACTCTTGCGCTGCCCGATGCCGCTGACCTCATTGGCGTCACCGTCACTCGAATTCACGCGTTGCTGCAGGAGGGTCGCCTTATTGCAGTCCACCGCGACGGCATTGCACAAATTCCCGCCCGCTTCTTTGAAGATGATGAGGTCGCGCGTTTTGTACCTGGCGCACTCGCATTGCTTGCCGACGGCGGCTACACGCGAGAAGAAACGCTGGAGTGGCTATTCACCGAAGATGAATCTCTGCCTGGACGTCCGGTGGACGCCCTGCACGGTCACCTTGCACGCGAAGTAATGCGCCGCGCACAGGCTATGGCGTTGTAAAGACCCGGACGGCGTCCTACGCCCGCCGTCCTACGCCCGCGATAGCTCCTGTCGTAATCGCCCGGCCACTGCTGTGAAAAGCAGCGGGAGGGCGATTTTTGCTTTTCGAGCGCGTCCCACTTGAGCGCGTTGCGCAAAGACGTTGTAGTTCATGCGCTCAATTTCGCCGAGAATGTCTGAGTAGAGAATCTCCGCGGCACGGATAGCCTGACGCCCTGGCACCTCTAACATGTCCACGCCGCTGCTGGCTTCGGCATAGAGTGCGCGGTTGCGAGCGATGAAGAAGGCCAATGCCTGACGTACCGCCGGGGTCGTCTGTCCCGTGGCGGCACAGTAGCCGATCTCCTCGGTACCCACTCCGAAGGCCTCCCACTCATTCAGTGGTAGGTAAATACGGCCACGGCGAAAATCCTCGGCGATGTCGCGGAGGAAATTCGTCACCTGAAAGGCTTTTCCCAGGAGCTCTGCGTAGGGAGTGGCTTCCTCGCGGGAGACCCCTGCGCGGGTGCCTAGGATGGGCATCATCTCAAGGCCGATGACTGCTGCGGAGCCCCACATATACGAGTCGAGTTGCTCCCATGTTTCAAAATGCGCAATGTGGCACGATGTGTCGGGCACGTCCATCAACATGGAGTGAACAAAGTCCGCAGAGAGCTGTGGATCGATGTCGTAGTCGCGAAAAGTCTGTGCGGCCGCCGAGATGACGGCACGGTCGCGGTCGCGGTGGACGTCGTCAAGCGAACCGATGACGACAGCTGAGTGGAAAAGCTCGCTTAAACGTGTGACCGTGGCTTCGATGTGCGTGGGGGAGCGGTCGGCGTCGGCGGGGCAGTCGACGTAGTCATCGACGATGCGTGCCCAGGCGTAGAGAGACCACACCGCACGCTGTTGGCGGGGTGCCAATAGTCGCGTGGCCAGGGAATACGTGCGACCGTGGGAGGCCATAATATCGCGGCAGAGCTCGTAGGACTGTGGCAGCGCGATGGTCGAGAGAGGCTGTGGGGTGGGCATGGACAACTATGCGACCTCGGTCGACCGCGACAGGGGCGCCACCGTGGAATCCGTGTCTGCGGCGGTTTTATCGTCACGCCACGGGTACTTCCAGCTGAATTTTCCAGTGGTCAGCCAGCCGACGGCCAGCCAGCCGAGAACGGTAATGATAACCATCCAGGGCACGTCGTAGAAGCGGTGATTGCCGCCGCCGGCGAAGGACAGCGACAGGATGAATGTGAACAACACGGTGCCTTGAACCACCCATCGTGGCGGGCGAATCGTTCCCATGGGAGTCAATAAGCTGGCGTAGTACCAGGGAAGTGCCACGGCATTAAATACGCAGGCCACCACGTAGGCGGCAATCATGCCAGCGACATTGTTACGAGGGGTGGCTCGGAAGTAGAACCAGGAGATCACGAGTCCCACCAGCATGATGATGGAGGAGACCACGCGTGTGTGGCTGACGATGACATTGAAACCGATGTCGTCGTTGAACCACGCCGTGACGCCCGAGATCACACCAGCGACCGCTGACGGTGCTGCCAGGGGGTTAATCACCTTGGTATTGCCACTGATCTCGGAAATCCAGCCCCAGCTCGAGCCGGTCAGCCACGTCACCACTGCAAGCGTGCCGACGCAAACTGCGACCAACACGATGCCCACACCGGCAATCGCCGGAATCTTGCGCAGCATCTCTTGAACCGTGGCGATGGGCTCGCGCCTGGTCAACACAATCCACACGACGAAGGGCAGCGCCAGGACAGCGGTGGCTTTCAGCGCGACGCCAATTCCGATGAGGACAGCAGCGACCAGGCCACCCCGCATGCGCTCCATGTGCAGTGCGGCGACTAGTGCCAGGCTGACCAATCCGACCATCAGTGCCTCGTTGTGCATACCCGCAATCAGATGCAGTAGCACCAGTGGATTGAGCACACCGAGCCACTGTGCGAAAGCCGGATTTGCTCCAAGCTCCCGGGCGATTCGCGGGATCGACCAGACAATGGCGGCGAAGCCCAGCAGACACACAATGCGGTAGAGAATCACGCCGACGGTGATGTTGTCGCCGACAATCCGCGTGATGACCTCGCCAATTCCCAGATGCAGCGGGCCATACGGGGTGGTGGTATTCCGCCAATCTGCGGATACCTCCAGCAGCATCGGCCCTGGATTGGCTGCAGCTCCCTCAGTGTAGGGATCAAACCCATCGCGGACCATCGCGCCCTGCATGAGATACGAATAGACATCGCGAGAGAACAGCGGTGCGGCCAGCGCGAGGGGAATTGCCCAGGCCATCAGGATTGAATTGAACCGACGCAACGTGGACTCATCGCCGCCAGCGTTCGCTGGAACCGCAGCGTCTGCTGCGTCGCCATCATGGGCAGAACCGGCCACAATGTCCCGGATGGTCCCCTTCGAGAACAGCAGTTCCCGCCCGATGCGCAGCCACGAGATAAGCAGCAGGGCGATACCTACCCAAATCACAATCTCACAGAAAATCTGACCGTGACCGTAGGTGATCCAGTCGAGTCCCAGAGCGTGGACAAGGCCGCCACGGTAGCGATTCGCACCGGAACCGTAGGAGCCCAGAGCAATGAGGATGCCACCGTAGACACCCAGCTGAGCACTCCGCGATAAATTCATGTCAACCTAAACAATCGATACATTGCTGATGCATTAATCCTAGTTGGTCAGTGACCACCGGCAGACATCCGGGAGACATTCATGAGCTAAGGCGTTTCAAACCGCTGTGCCGCAAGTCGTCCCGAAATCATGACCGTCGGCACGCCAACCCCCGGCACCGTCGTCGATCCCGCCAGCGTCAGATTCTTTGGCATCTTCGGAGAGAAGTTGCGGGGACGGAACGGCCCCGTCTGTCGGAACAGATGCGCCAGCCCAAACGGCGAGCCAACGCCCATGTCGCGTTCTTGCCACTGCTGAGGGGTATCGATCCGACCGACTCGCCACTTCGTAGAAATCCCGGTCAGTCCGCGCCGCTCCAGCTCAGCGGTTATTTTCGCAACGTAGTCCCCACCGATTCGTGACCAGATCAGATTGGCCGACTGCAAGTTGGGGCACGGCGCGAGCACACTGACGGGCTCCCACTGCACGCCGTTCGCATCTGTGACAATACGCTCCGGCGCGCTCACCGCAGGCCGGGTGACCAGCAATGATGGGTCCGACATTAGCTTTCCATGACGCGGTGACGAGATCTCCTCAAAGGTTTCGTTCCACTTTTCGCCAAACGAAATCAGGTGATGCCGCTTCGGCCACGTCGCAGTCTCCGAAACCGGAATCAGCCCGTGCGCCACCACCGCCGATGGAGAAAATCGAACTGGGAACAACCGTCGCGCTCCCGTCCGCTTTACGACGCTCCGAAGGCCTCGCCGCTTCGATGAGCTACCGGCGGCAGAGGTAGCCGCGTCGTGAAGCCAGCTCTGCACCACAGGTAAATCGGTCGTAGCGATGACGGCATCGGTGGGACGCTCGCCAGTTGCCGTGGTGATGGCGGAGACAAAGCCTGCTTCGTCAACTTTCAGCCCAGTGACATCAACGCCGAAGTCGATGGTTCCGCCAGCTCGACGGACGGCCTCGGCGAGCAACTCGCTGACGGCGCCTATACCCGAACCAAATGCGGGGGAGTGCGGATAGTAAACCCCCATCGAGGTATCCATGTGGGAAATGCAGCCGTAGACCGCACGGGCCTTAGCGGGAGGCACACCTGCGTAAAGCGCCTGGAAGCTGAAAACGCGAGCGAGATCATTATCTCCGAGGAAGGCACGAATCTTAGGTTCGAGGGCGCCGAAGGCACCGAGTCGGAGGAGCGTAGTGAGGTCGCGAAGCGCGCCGGGCCCGGTGAATAGGTCCGTAACGCGGTCAAAGCTGCGGGACATGAAGTTGTCGAAGCAGGCATTGAAGAGAGTTTGCAGCCACGTGCGAAGTTTGCGGTAACCGGCGACGGTGGAGTCAGAGGCACCGAAGCGCGCGAGTTCATCGGCCATCATGTCTTCGTTGGAAAACACGTCGAGTCCGCCGCGGGTGGCAAATTCCGCACGGTAGGTGGGCGTGATTGGGGAGGCCGAAAAACCCGGGTCGATATCGCGCGCGTAGAGGCCGACGGCGGCGAGGGCATCGTCGACAAGCGAGGGCATGGTCCATACAGTTGCGCCAGTGTCGAAGACTGCGGTGAGCGATTGCTCGTCGATATCGACTGTGATGGGTTCACTGGCGCAGCGTCCGCCGACGAAACTTCCCCGCTCGACAACGGTGACATCGTAGCCATCGGCGATGGCGTAGAGCGCGGCGGTAAGTCCGGACAGGCCTGCGCCGATGATGGTCAGTCGTGGTTTGGAGCCCTTATGAGGACGAGTGACCGCACGTCGCAGACGCGGGGAATTAATGGGGGCACGAGTGGGGGAAGCAGCGGGCATGACTACGCAACACCTGGTCTAATGCTGACGAGCGGTGGCGCGAACGCCCATAGCAATGAGGTTCTCGCGCGACGTTGCAGGCAGGTCGGCATTCTCGATAGTGGAGAAAGCGCGGCTGGTCAGGCGGTCAATTTCACGTTCGACGGCATCGGCAGCGCCGGAATCAGCGATGAGATTTCGTAGCTCATCAATATCTGCAGCAGACGAGACCGCTCCCAGGCGTTCATCGATAAAGCGGGCCTTTTCAGGTGCGGAATCGAGGTAGAGGCTTAAAGCCTGGCCGACCAGTACGGTTCGCTTGCCCTCGCGGAGGTCATCGCCGGCAGGCTTGCCCGTGACTTCGGGATCGCCGAAAACACCCAGCTGATCGTCGCGGAGCTGGAATGCCACACCGATATCGCGGCCGAAGCTGCGGTAGGCCTCAACCAATTCCGCTGGGGCGCCGGCAATCGCAGCACCAATGTGGAGCGGCCGCTCGATGGTGTAGGCGGCGGTCTTGAACAGATTGATTTTCTCAGCGGTCTCGACGCGACTGTCCCGGCTGGCTTCGGCCGTGATATCGAGCAGTTGGCCGCCAAGTACTTCAGTGCGCATCGCCCGCCAGGGGACAAGTGCGCGGGTTAGCGCCTCCGAGCTGAGGCCTGAAGAGTGCATCATGTCATCAGCCCAGGTCAGGGCGACATCGCCAATGAGAATCGCGGCGGAAATACCGAAGCGGTCGGCGGCTCCATTCCAGCTATTGGCCTCGTGCTTGGCCTCGAATACCTTGTGGATAGTCGGTGCGCCACGGCGCGTATCAGCGTCATCGATGATGTCGTCATGAATGAGTGCGCAGGCTTGAATGAGTTCCAAGGCACTCACCGCGTTCATCACAGCCAGGGAATCCTCGGCTGGGGAGAAACGGCCTTCGAGGCCGCCTGCCCCCAACCACCCCTGCCAGGCGAAGGCTGGACGCACGCGCTTGCCCCCATTGAGGACGAAGGAGTGGAGCGAATCTATGGCCTCGGTGTACACCGCATCGACCGACGCGACATCGTCGCCACGGCTTTTGAGGTAATTCTCCAGCGTTTTGGTAACAGTAGCTGGTACTTCGCGGGGCTGTAGCGCGGCCAAATCCAGTTCTTCGCTCATGTGAGCCTCTCGTCGATGACGGGTAATGCTGACTCAAGAATAGGACACCGCTTAGTATGAGTGACTATGTCCTCAACAATGCCACTGTCGCCAGGCCGCCAAGTGACAATCCGCCAGGCGCTTTCAATGCCGAGCGCGGGCAGTATTCCCTTCTCGGTCGAGTTCATGCCCCCGCGTGACGACGCGGCCGAGGAACGTCTTCTCCGAGCAGCTGAGGCTTTCCATGATCTTGGTGCCTCCTTTGCATCCGTGACCTACGGCGCCGGTGGTTCTAGCCGCGACCGCACCCTGCGAATCGCCCAGCGCGTTTCGAGGCAGCCGCTTACAACGCTTGTGCACCTGACATTGGTAGAGCACACTGTCGACGAGCTGCGGGAAATCCTGCGCTCTTATCTCAGCGCGGGGCTGACGAATCTGCTCGTTCTGCGTGGTGACCCGCCGGGAGACCCGCTTGGCCCTTGGGTGGAGACCGAGGGCGGTCTGCACTACGCCAGCGAACTGATTGAGCTAATTAAGGCCGAGCCGGAGTTCGAGAAATTTGAAATCGGCATTGCGTCGTTCCCGGAGGGACATTACCGCTCGCCGGATTTGGACCATGACACGCAGTACACGCTGGCCAAGCTGCGCGCGGGAGCCGAATACTCGATTACGCAGATGTTCTTCGATATTGAGCACTACTTGCGCCTTCGAGACCGCCTGGTGGAAGCCGACCCAGTGCACGGTGCCAAGCCCATCATTCCGGGGCTGATGCCGATTACATCGCTGCGCTCAGTGCGCAGGCAGGTTGAGCTCTCCGGGGCACAGTTGCCATCCGATTTGGAGGAACGCCTGATTAAGGCAGCAGATGGTGACGAGCAGGCCAATAAAGATGAGATTCGCAAGATTGGTATCGAGTTTTCGACCAACATGGCAGAGCGGCTCATCGCCGAAGGCGTGCCGGGGCTGCACTTTATGACTATGAACTTCGCTCGCGCCTCCCAGGAAGTTTTGCACAACCTCGGCATGGCGCCCGAATGGGGCACCGGCCAGGATATGCTGCGCGGCGGTTTTTAATTGCTAAAAGTCCTGCATGTCGCGAACTCTTCGCGCCCACAGGACACCTAGCACTGAGGCTAGGACACCGGCGGCTGTGGTCACACCGGCAAATAATAGGAATTGATTCCGCTTGGTGGATCCAGCCGGCGACGAAGCCCATACATTATGGTTCTCGCCACTGGCGAGCTGCCATTCCACCTTGTTCGGTTCGGTCTGGCGGCCATTGGAGTCAGTAACCTGCTCCGGGAACGCGACGACGAAATCAACCTTCGCGCCGGGCAGGTGAGTCAAATCCATGTGGCCGTTCATCGAAATCTTGCCGCCACCGGTACGGTCTAGGTCGATGTCTACGCGATCGTCGGAAAGCTGTCGGAGCGTATCGGTGAGTTCAATGAAGTGCAGCTCGTTGAACGAGACTTCCATCTTTCCTGTGGAGGAGTCGATTACTCCCTGCGAGACGCGGTCGGAGAGATCTTCCGGTACTTGCCACTGCTCAAATTGGGAACGGACTTCCTCCGTGGGTGTTACGTGAATTGTGCCCGAGACTCTGTCGTCGCCGGAAATGGTAATGCCAGCCTGTGCGTCAAAGCAGCCGCTGAGCGGCAAGATGGCGGCAATTCCGGCCATTGCTGTGGCAATGCGCAGAGGCGAAAGTCGTTGACGTGGTGTGGAAGGTTCACTCGGTGATGATGTCACGGGGAAGATCTACTCCTAGAACTGCGAAGGGACGAGAGTCCCCTGTGAAATAAAAGTTCCTTAAAACATCTTTGAAACCAAATTGGCGGTAGAGCTGC
Organism: Corynebacterium sp. HMSC077G07; assembly: GCF_001809225.1. Lineage (NCBI taxonomy): Bacteria > Bacillati > Actinomycetota > Actinomycetes > Mycobacteriales > Corynebacteriaceae > Corynebacterium > Corynebacterium sp. HMSC077G07. The sequence continues at coordinate 125,897 of NZ_KV796537.1, forward strand.
CATGCCCTATTGGCCTCATTCGGGTATTCCGGGGTTGACAACAGAACTCGCGTCTCCGGGCGGGAATCGACCAACTCGTGGAGCAACCGTTTACCGAGTCCCCGCCCCTGAAAGCTGGGGTGAATGTGAATCTCAGACAGTTCGGCGTAGTTGCCCAAGAGCTTGACGACGTCCGGTAGCGAGCGCCCGTCCATGAGCAGTCCATCTCTTACCTGGCGATACCACCAGTGCGTGTCCAATCCTGTACGGCAGTAGCCGATGCCGACCAACCTGCAGCGCGGGTCGCGGAGAGCGTGGGCAGGGGAGAGCTCTTCGGGGTGAGCTATGGCTGCAGCAGCCATGAAGCCGGGTTGAGTGGTTTGCTTCTGCCATTCGTGGAGACGACCGGGCAAGATCGCGGGGTTGTACTGCATCGCGGTGATGTAGAGAGCCACTGCTTCTTGCAGGCGGAGATTGAAGTCTCCTGCTGTCATCGGAACCACGCTGTATTTCACAGTGACCAGATTAGCGACTTAGACGAACTTAGTTGTGAGATTACTGCAATAACATCGAGTCGAACAGTTGTGCGAAAGTATGCCTGGCGTAGTCCGGGGTTGGGGATAGATTGCAGTCAATCCCGCTAAGGGGAAGCGGAAAATCCGTGCTCATGTGAATGCTGTGTGAAAGGAGAAGCAGGGTGGTGGCAAGGTCGAACGTGGTGGAGTTTAGGGCGATTTCGCAGTCGGGTTTGGTCGCCCCGGTCGGTGTCTCAAGGCAATCGCTGGAGCTGCTGGGGCGGGCAGAGGCTCTGCTAGCGAATGCTTGGAATGCCAGCTCTGATGAGATGTTGGAGCTTTCCTACTGTGCGGCGCTGCGTTGCGCAGGCGCGCTGTTGAATCGCGACGATGTGTCGGTGGCTGGGGGTTCTGGCTCGGGCGCTCGTTCGGGCTCGGTAGTTAAGCGTCGTCGTTCGGCAACACAGAGTGCCTGGTTGCGTTTAAAGAAAGAGCAGCCCGAATTTGATAGCTGGGTCACCAAGTTTGAGCAGTTCACCGCGCTGCGTGAGGAAGTCCGGTTGGGTATTTCGCGTCGCATTGACTCTCGGCGGGCGCAGGAGTTGTGGGATTTAAGTTGTGCATTCTTGGGGGCTGTCCGGGCTGAGCTGGGTGTTCTGTCCGCGGCTGCGTAAGCCGGTGGGGGCGTGTTAGAGCGTTGCTTTCCTAAATAAATGGGGGATTGTTCGGATTCATGGAACAATAGAGGTGAGTCGCCCGTTGAAGGGGTAAGAATGAAGCTAACGGACGCCGCGTTAGCAGCACGTGGCCTGTAATTAACTTTGTTGTATCGGCATTGTTAGTTGAGGGGTCAAGGCTCGCCAGTATCGCGGTGGGCAATGCTCAAGTAGGCGATGGAGGAATTGTGGGACTATCTGAGCACGAACAGCGGATGCTCGACGAAATCGAGTCTGCACTCTACGCTGAGGATCCTAAATTTAGTTCGACGATGGCCGGAAATGCGTTCAGCTTTCCGGAGGAAAACAGCGCACCTCGTGGGTTTTCCATCCAGGTTTTTGCGCTCATGCTCCTCGGTCTGCTGATGTTGATTGGCGGCGTCGCTCTTTTCTCTGTGAGCAATTGGTTCATTGTGTTATCGGTTGCCGGCTTTGGCCTTATGTTCGGTTCCGGCGTTTGGGCTCTGACCGGCGCCGGTAAGCAGGAGAAGGCTAGTTCTGCTTCGGGGCTGAGCTTTGGAAAGTCTAAGTCCGGGGCGGCAAAGAGTCGTCGAGGGACCTCGGGTAGCCGTGGCTCCTCTGGTGATTCCACGTTGGAATCGCGTTTCCGTGGCCGCTTCGAGGGGCGTTAGGGGATAAACCTCAAGAATTAACAAGTGAGGGCAAGCCAGCGATGGCTTGCCCTCACTTTTTTGTTTTTCTAGACGTGAATCGTCTCCACAAGATCTCACCCACTTTGCCCCACCCCGAGTCCCCACTTTCCCCCACTTAGCTATTGGGATGGAGGAATTCTTATCTGCGGTCGTTGTTGGTATCTCCGAAAGTTTGGCTCTGGCGACACAAAATTGCAGGTCAACGCACTAAGTCTGGCGACCAGGTTGAATCTGGATGGTTTTTAGCAGGTAAGTGGTGGGTAGTGGGGCGTAAACTGCTTTCTGTTAACAATGTGGTTGGTGTGGCGTCGTTATCGGCGTGGTCGCGGGTGGGTGCCCCACTTTTTATTCGCGCTTTAATTGTCGAGGTGATTCTTTAAAAGCCCAGGTCAATTGGGTTAAAATGGATGTCCTGGCGGCGGGGTTGAGCTGATGCTGTGACTATTTTTCTCCTTCTTGTGTTGATAGTGGCAGATAGTGGGGTAAAGTGGGGCGTGATGTTGATTGAGGTTGGTCAACATTGCAGAAGTGAATATCCGATTTGCGCTTAAGGTTTGGCGAGATTTTGGCACTGCGGTAAAGCGCAGCCCTCTGGCTCTGCTTGAAGGCAACGCCTAAATCCCTGAATTTGGTAAGCGTTTGTGCGTTGACATTGAGGTTGACACGGGGATAGGAGGCCAGTGACGCATGTTTCTGGGCACCTACACGCCGAAGCTTGATGACAAAGGGCGCCTGACGTTGCCGGCGAAGTTCCGCGAGGATCTCGCAGGTGGCCTGATGGTCACTAAGGGACAGGATCATTCTCTGGCGGTGTATCCGAAAGAGGAGTTCGTCAAATTAGCTCAGCGGGCTACTAAGGCCTCTCGTACGAATGCCAAGGCGCGAGCTTTCATCCGAAATCTTGCGGCGAGCACCGATGAGCAGCGGCCCGATGGTTCGGGGCGAATCACGTTATCGATGGATCACCGTCGGTACGCGAATCTCTCCAAGGAGTGCGTGGTTATCGGCTCTATTGACTTTCTGGAGATCTGGGACAAAGAGTCCTGGGAGGCCTACCAGGCGGAGCATGAAGCTGATTTCTCCGAAGGTGAGGATGACTCGCTGTTCGGCGTTTTATAAACCGCATGGAATAACCGAAAAGAGGGAATGTCCGCATGGACTCTGCCTGATAGCCCCTGGTGTACTTCCCCGATACCAGGTTCTGTCAGGCGGGGCCCTGTGAACATCCCCGCTTTTTGTTTTAAGCACTGATAGCAGCATTCCCAGTACTGCTCATGAGGTGCGGTCTGGTTGCTGGCGCGGCACTCGTCGTTAAGCAAACCGGGAATACACTCGATAGATTCTCTGACCAGTGCGAACATACCCGGTGAGGAGGGGAAATGAACGGATCGGTACCTACGGATGATCGCAAGTCCGGCGAGTTTGGTCATGTCCCCGTTTTGCTTCATCGAGTGACTGATTTGTTGCGCCCGGGCATCGAGGCGCTGGGTGACGACGCAGTAGTTGTCGACGGCACTCTTGGTGCCGGTGGACACACGGAATACCTGTTGGAGCAGTTCCCGAAGCTCTGCGTTGTTGGACTCGATCGCGATGACAATGCATTGCGAGGGGCAGAAGAACGTCTCGCGCGCTTCGGTGATCGCTTTGTATCCTTCCGTGTGCGTTTCGATTCGCTCGCCGAGGTGCTCAGTGGTGAGATTCCTGCAGCCGCTGGTGGCAGTGGCGCGGAGGACATTCTCGCCCGCGCCGCTGAGAAGGGCATTGCAGGTGCGCTTTTCGATCTCGGTGTTTCCTCGATGCAGCTTGACCAGGTCAATCGTGGATTCGCCTACCGAGTCGACGCCCCGCTGGACATGCGCATGGATGCAAGCCAGGGGATTACCGCAGCGGATGTGCTCAATACCTATTCGCACGGTGATATCGCGCGTATCCTATCGACTTACGGCGACGAGCGCTTCGCCGGCAAGATTGCCTCGGCAATCCTGCGTGAGCGGGAAAAGGAACCGTTTACGACCTCCGGTCGTCTGGTTGAGCTGCTCTACGAAACCATTCCGGCGGCATCTCGTCGTAAGGGCGGACACCCGGCCAAGCGTACGTTCCAGGCTCTTCGTATCGAGGTAAATCGTGAGCTTGAAGCTCTGGAAAATGTGCTGCCGCAGGTCTGCGATGCACTCGCAGTCGATGGGCGTGCAGTGTTCATGAGCTACCAGAGTCTGGAAGACCGCATCGTCAAGAAGGACTTTGCGGAGCGCGTGAAGTCGACAACCCCACCGGGGCTCCCGATGGAGCTTCCGGGGCATGAACCGCACTTTGCTCTCATCACGAGAGGTGCGGAGAAGGCGTCGGCAAGCGAGATCGAAGACAACCCCCGAGCCGCACCGGTGAGAGTTCGCTGTATCGAGCGAATTCGAGCCGATTGACCCAAACCTTTCAACCGCACCAAACGCACCCTTAACGATCTAAGTACTGGGAGAACTTTCGAGCATGGCAACGACAATCACGGAGCACGCCCCCACCCGGCGCACCTCCCGCGGCGCATCTGCAACCGTCGCCGGTGCCAAGACGAAGACTCGTCAGCGCGGTCGCAGCGCCCGCACGAAACAGGATCTTTATCAGCGCAGGCGGTTTGGGCGCACAGGTTCTCAGCAGGTCATCTCGGTGCGTGGGCGTCGCGTTACGACGTCCTCGAGGGATAACCACAAGTTTGCCGGTGCGGCCGTGATGATCATTCTCGTCGTTGCCGGAATCGTGGCGGCGATGTGGCTGTCGGGTATTTCGACCTCGACATCCTTGCAGCTGGATGCTGCGCAGACCAAGGAAAAGGAGCTGCGTAACCAGCTGGAGGTGCTCGAGCGGGATGTTGCTTACATGAAGTCAACCGGTGCTATCGCGCAGCGTGCTGTGGAAGAGGGCATGGTCAATCCGGAGCAGCCTGCCGTTTTGACGACTGATCCGGAAGGCAAGGTCGTGGAAGTGCGACCGGGCGATGAGAAGCAGCAGAAGATTATCGACCTCAACAGTGAGTCGCCGAATGTTCCGCATGCGCCGTCGTCGAACCCGAAGGACACCGAGAATGTTCCGGGGATGCAGGCACCGGCCATTGAGGAAGCGCACCCACGTCCGAACGGGTTGCCGGCAACCGCTCCGTATGCGCCGCAGAACCATGAGCCCGCACCAGCACCTGCGCCGGCTCCGGCACCCGCGCCTGAGGCTGAAGCGCCAGCGCCAGCCCCAGAAGCGCCAGTCGCGGCGCCGGAAGCACCGGAAGCTCCGGCACCCGAGCCAGCTCCAGCACCGTAGGAACTTAGAAAACAAACTGGGCCAAACTGGCCAACTGTCCGATATTCTGGCGGTTCCACTGTTTCTGGTCAGTCGACTGTAGACTAATTAATTCAGTACTCGCGATGGCAGGGAATACCGCCTAACGTTATCGCGCGCGGGAGAATCGACTTAGTAGAAAGCACTAGCGCATGATTCGATCTGAAGACGACTACCCCAACCGTGGAGGGGGGTATGACTTCGGCGAACGTGCTTACCGAATTACATCCCGTGAGCGCAGAGGCCAAAGTCGCGTTCGGGATGGTCAGCGCAGCCGGGGGCTCGATGCTAAAACCAACCGAAGCGTGCCCCCGCGCGAAAAAATGCGCATTAGTAATAAGGACTTCATCCGACGTCGCAACTGGCTGCAGTTTATAGGCGCTATCGCAGTTGTAGTGCTGGTCTCCCGTTTGGCTTGGGTGCAGCTCGTCGCAGGTCCTGACCTGTCGGCGGCGGCGCAGAATCAGCGCACGGTGGAAGTTGTTGATGCAGCTCGGCGCGGTGCGATTCTCGATCGTAACGGAGCTCAGCTTGCCTTCACTATGGAGGCACGCAGTATTACCGTTCACCCGAACACTTTGCGCAAGTGGATTGGGGACGCCCATAAGCAGCGCCCGGATGATGTCGCTACCTACGATGAACGCCTCGAGCAGATCGCCAAGGATTTGCCGAAGCTACTCGACGTGGCCGACATCGACGCGGAGAAGTCGGGAAGCAGTCGCCGTCGTCAAGCGGAACCCGAAACCGAGGAGAACTCGGTGATGAGCGCGCCGTCCCGGGTGAGCTCGAAGGACATTCTGGAGAAGCTGCGCAATGAGGACAGCACCTATGAGGTGCTCGTGCGTAATGTCGACCCGGACAAGGCCGCTGCCATCGTGGAAAAGTATCCGGAACTGGTGGCGGAGCGTCAGGATATTCGCCAGTACCCGAATGGGGCGACGGCGGCTAACGTCATCGGCAAGATTGGCATGGATGGCGTCGGCCAGTTCGGCTTTGAAGCCTCTCGTGATGCCACTTTGCAGGGTATTAACGGTGGCAAGACCATTGATATCGCCTCTAACGGTGTGGCAATCCCGGGATCCACGCGCGATGTCCACGCAGCTGTGGACGGTACGACTTACGAGCTGACCCTGGACCTCGACATGCAGTACTTTGTCCAGCAGCAGGTCAACCAGGCGAAGGCCAACTCGGGAGCGAAGGATGCGTCGGCAGTCGTGCTCGACGCGAAGACCGGCGAAGTGCTTGCAATGGCGCAGGCGGACACGGCTAACCCGAATAAGGATATGGGGGCCGAGCTCGAAGAGGGGCGCACTATCGGAAACTCCGCTGTATCGAACCCATTTGAGCCGGGCTCTGTAGCAAAGATTATTACCGCAGCGGCCGCTATCGAAGACGGCAAGACCACACCGGATGAGGTTCTGCAGGTTCCGGGCACGATTGATATGGCGGGTGTCACCGTGCGCGATGCATGGGAGCACGGCACGGAAGCTTTCACGACGACCGGTGTATTCGGCAAGTCCTCCAATGTCGGCACCCTAATGCTGGCAGAGCGTTTGGGTCAGGACCGCTTCGCTGAGATGCTGCATCTCTTCGGGCTGGGGCAGTCCACGGGTATCGAGTTGCCCAGTGAATCTTCCGGCTTGGTGCCGCAGCGTCCGCAGTGGTCCGGCGGTACATTTGCGAACCTGCCCATTGGTCAGGGTATGGCCATGACACTGCTGCAGATGACAGGAGTTTTCCAGGCAATCGCCAACGATGGCGAGCGCATCCCGCCGCGTATGATTCGTTCGACAATTTCCCCGGACGGCACGAAGACGGCAACAGAGCGCCCGGAAACAGTGCGTGTGGTTAGCCCGGAGACCGCCCAAACTGTGCGCGCCATGTTTGAAGGCGTTATGCAGTCTGATCCCACGGGGCAGCAGTCGGGTACCGCTGCCGGAAATAGTATTGAGGGGTATTCGCTCACAGGCAAGACAGGTACGGCGCAGAAGGTTGACCCCGACACCGGCGCGTACTCGAATTCCAAGTACTACATCACGTTTGCAGGCATCGCGCCTGCCGACGATCCCCGTTTTGTCATTGGCATCATGCTTGACGAACCCCAGCGTGGTGTTCATGGTGACGGCGGTCAGTCAGCAGCCCCACTGTTTAAGGACATCGCCGCTTGGGCGCTTAACCGCTACAACGTACCGCCGTCGCCACCCCGCGAAGGCAAGTTGTTGCTGCAGCCGTAACGAGGTCACCACCACAATGAAGTTACCGCGACAGCACTAATACACAGACTTTTATTACTTTGGTTTCTGCAAAGTGAATCTCTTGAATTTTTCCAATTTGTTGTACACCAACGACTGACTTGAAAGAGGGAACAGCCAATGACCGCCACCCTTGCGAAATTGTGTAACCTCGCGCATGGCCGACTTGACGGCATTACCGAATCCGCGGCGGCAGGAGCGGATATCGCCGCGATCGAACTCAACGCTGCCGAAGTGCCTGAAGGCGGAATGTTTGCTGCCGTCCCAGGTACTCGCACGCATGGTGCGCGCTACGCGCAGCAGTCGGCTGCTACAGCGATCCTGACTGATGAGGAAGGTCTGAAAATCCTGCGGGAAGCAGGGGAGACTCGCCCAGTCCTGGTTGTCGACGATGTCCGGGCCGTCATGGGGCACGTTGCTGCAGAAATCTACGATCATCCCTCGGATTCACTGACCATCATTGGGGTTACCGGCACCTCTGGCAAGACCACCACGACCTACATGCTGGAGGGCGCGCTGCTGGCAGCTGGATGCTCGACAGGCATCATTGGTACTACCGGCACGCGCATCAATGGCCGTGCCGTTCCGTCGAGCCTGACTACCCCAGAGGCTCCAGCCCTCCAGCGCCTGTTCCACCAGATGCTCTCCGAGGGTGTGACGCACGTTGTCATGGAGGTTTCTTCCCACGCACTGTCGTTGGGACGTGTAGACGGAGTCAGTTTCGACGTCGGCTGTTTCCTCAACCTCTCGCAGGATCACCTGGACTTCCACAAGACCTTGGAAGAGTATTTCCAAGCCAAGGCCAAGCTCTTTGATCCTGAAGGTCCGACACATGCACCGAAGGCTGTCGTGTGCATCGACGACGACTGGGGTGTCCGCATGGCAGATATCGCTGCCGGCGACCCGGATGTCCAAGTCACCACTGTCCATACTCAGCATCGCGTAACCGACAAGACGCCAGCTGCCGAGGTCTTTGCAGAATGGCACGCCGCTGCAGCCACTGTCGCCACTAACGGTGTCCAGCATGTGGAGCTAACGCGAAACAACACTGACACAGTTGAGGTGGAAGTTCCTCTGCCGGGTGCTTTCAACGTTGCCAATGCCGCAGTCGCATGGGCTGTGCTCGATGCGATTGGGCATGCCAATGACGCGGCCAAGAGCGGCCTGGCGCAGGTGCGTGTGCCAGGCCGCATGGAGCGCATCGACCGCGGACAGGACTTCCTGGCTGTGGTGGACTATGCCCACAAGCCAGCCGCAGTAGCTGAGGTGTTGGCCACATTGCGCGCACAGACCGAAGGTCGCGTGCTGGTTGTCGTCGGCGCCGGTGGCGACCGCGATAGTGCCAAGCGTCCAATTATGGGAGCTGAGGCTGCATGCGGTGCCGATGTCGTCATCATCACCGATGACAACCCACGCTCCGAGGTGCCCTCTGAAATCCGTGCGGCCGTGGTCGCCGGTGCGAAGGAAGCCGTTGCCAGCGGCAAGGCCAGTTCTGACACGGTTGTTGAGGAAATCGGCGATCGCGGCCAGGCAATTCGCCGTGTCGTCGAGCTCGCCCACAGCGGTGACAGCATCGTGGTGGCTGGCAAGGGACACGAAACCGGCCAGGATATCGGTGGCGTGATTCACCCGTTCGATGACCGTGAACAGCTGGCCGAAGCACTCACACAGCGACTGGAGGGATCCGCTGATTGAGATTGCTGAAATCGCTGAGGAAGCGCACCACCTGACATGCCTACCGCGAACCATTCGCGGTAAGCGAATAAAATCAAGAAATCATCCTTTACTAGGCGCCTGGAACTCTAACCAACAAGGACTATAGACATCATGATTGCCCTGACCGCCGCGGAAATCGCTCACATCGTGGGAGGTGAACTCGTCCACGTCGATGATGACGCCACAGTGACTCAGCCCGCAGAATTCGATTCCCGAAAAATTCGCGAAGGCTCGCTCTTCCTCGCCCTGCCGGGCGCGCGTGTCGACGGCCACGACTTCATCGATCAGGCTGTGGCCGCTGGAGCGACGATGGCACTGGCGGCACGAGATGTTGGGCAACCTGCGGTCGTCGTCAAGCCCCTTGGTAAGCAGGACTCCAATGCCGACGCATTTGCACACGATCCGGATGGTTCCGGGGCGGCGGTGCTGGAAGCGCTTGGTAAGTTGGCGCGTTACGTCGTCGACGAGCTGAAGAAGGATCAGCTGCATGTTGTCGGTGTCACGGGTTCGGCGGGAAAGACGTCGACGAAGGACATGATGGCGACGCTGCTGCGTACCGACGGTCCGACGGTGGCGCCGAAGGGGTCGTTTAATAACGAAATTGGGCATCCGTACACGGTGCTGCAGTGCACTCCGGAGACGAAGTACCTGGTTGCGGAGATGAGCGCACGCGGAATTGGGCATGTGGCCCACCTGGCGCGCATCGCGCCACCGACGATCGGTGCGGTGCTCAATGTTGGCACGGCGCACCTTGGTGAGTTTGGCTCGCGCGAGGCAATCGCGCAGGCTAAGGGCGAGCTCGTGGAAGCGCTGCCGGCTGCGGAGCAGGGCGGTGTGGCCGTACTCAATGCCGACGATGACTACGTCACTGGCATGGCTCCGCGTACCCAGGCGAAGGTGGTGTTCTTCTCTGCCGATGAGAACTCCGAACGCCACGCAACCGCGGATTACCGCGCCACGAATGTGCAGCTCGATGATTTTGCTCGTGCATCTTTTGACCTGCATGTACCGGATGGGCGTACATTCCCGATCCAACTGCAGGTCTATGGTGCGCACCAAGTGGCCAATGCCCTGGCGGCGATTGCGGTGGCAGTGGAGTCCGGTATTGATGCTGAGCAGGTCACAAAGGCGATGGCCGCGCATGTGGCAGCGTCAGAGCGGCGCATGGATGTCCAGCAGCTCACTGGCAATATCGTCGTAATTAACGACTCCTATAATGCCAACCCTGATTCGATGCGTGCGGGGATTGACGCTCTGGCACGTACAGCAGCTAGCCCAACGCACCAGGACGCCTCATCGTGGGCCGTGCTGGGACAGATGGGTGAGCTTGGTGATTCCGCTGAAGATGAGCACTCGTCGCTTGGCGAGTACCTTGTGGGCCGCGGCATCGATCGACTAATTGCAGTCGGAGAGAGTTCTAATGTGCATGCCCTGGCCGACAAAGCGGAAGAGTTGGGGTTAAATACTTCTAGGGTGCCGGATACATCCACTGCCGCGGATTTGGTGGCGGACGAGGTGCGTCCGGACGATGTGGTGTTAGTCAAGGCCTCCTATGCGGACGGTATGTGGCGGGTCGCGGACTCGCTGGCTGCCAAGGTTGGGACTACGCCCGAAGGTGAAAGCGGAGAGGAAAAGTAAGTGATTCAACTTATTCTCAGTGGTGCGATTGCATTCCTGGTGAGTGTCTTTTTAACACCAGTGCTTATTCGCAAATTCTCTGCTGAAGGTCTTGGCCAGGAGATTCGTGAAGAAGGGCCGAAGAGCCACCTGCGCAAGCGGGGAACTCCGACTATGGGCGGCATCGCCATCATCGCCGCAATCGTCGCTGGCTATTTCCTCTCACACCTCGTTACGTATATCCAGACTGGCGTGGGGCCGTCCGCCTCCGGTCTGTTGGTGATGTTCCTTGTTCTGGCGATGGGCGCATTGGGTTTTGCCGATGACTTCATCAAACTCTACAAAGGACGCAACCTGGGGCTGAACAAGACAGCGAAGCTGGTTGGGCAGCTGGCGGCAGCACTGATTTTCGGCGTGCTGCTGCTGCAGTTCCCGGATGCGTCTGGCTTGACTCCCGGTTCGACGAGCTTGTCGCTGATTCGAGATATTCCGTTCCTGAATCTGGCACCGGGGCCTGTGTGGTTCGGCATGATTGTCTTCCTGGTATTTGTCTTCATCGTCATTGCCGCATGGACGAATGCCGTCAATCTCACTGATGGCCTTGACGGCCTGGCCGCTGGCGCCACCGCGCTGCTACTGGCCACCTACACGCTGATTTCCTTCTGGCAGTTCCGTAACTCTTGCGAGGCTTCGCTGGGCAGCGGTTGCTACAACGTCCGCGATCCGCTGGATATCGCCGTTATTTCCGTCGCGGGTCTGGGCGCCTGTTTGGGCTTCCTGTGGTGGAATGCAGCGCCGGCAAAGATCTTCATGGGAGATACCGGTTCGCTGGCTCTTGGCGGTTTGGTAGCGGGTCTGTCATTTGTCACCAAGACTGAGCTGCTGATGGTTATCATTGGCTTCATCTTCGTGATGGAAGTTGCTTCCGTGGCAATCCAGATCGCGGTTTTCCAGACGACTGGCAAGCGCGTATTCCGCATGGCTCCTCTCCATCACCACTTCGAAAACGGAGGTTGGGCGGAGACAACTGTTGTCGTTCGCTTCTGGCTACTCGCAGGCATTTTCAACATGATTGGCGCAGCCATCTTCTACAGTGACTGGCTCTCTCAGGTAGGCGTATTTCAATGATTAACTCACCAGACCCGACCAACCTCACCGATATCCGAAATCTCGACTTAGTCGCTACGGTGCGCTCTGGTCGAGTTCTGGTGGCAGGAGCCGGAGTTTCCGGTCGCGGTGCCATTGCGATGCTCAAGGACATCGGCTGTCCGGAAGTTGTCGTCGTGGACGACTCCGCGCTCGGCGCACTGGTTGCCGCTGACTTTTCGGTTCGGCATGTCACAACCGCAGACGCTCGCGACGAGCTTGCCGACGCGGTTGCGATCGTGACCTCCCCGGGGTGGCGTCCGACCAGTCCGCTGTTCGGCGCCGCCGCTGAGGCCGGTGTCCCGGTATTCGGCGATGTGGCGTTGGCTTTCGCCGGCGACTGTGCCCAGCTGTGGGGTCCGAAACGGACCTGGCTGGTAGTCACCGGCACTAACGGCAAGACCACAACCACCTCCATGCTGGCCGCCATGCTCGGGGAGCAGGGCGCAGCTGTGGGCAACATTGGTGTGGCTCTGTACGACGCACTGACTGCTGAGCCTCGTATCGAGGTCTTGGCCGCAGAGCTGTCCAGCTTCCAGCTGCACTGGGCTCCAAACATTCGCCCAGATGCGGGAGTACTGCTGAACCTGGCGGAAGACCACATCGACTGGCACGGTTCTTACGAAAACTACGGTCTGGACAAGACCCGTGCGCTGCGCGGTACTGTCGCAATCTACGGTGCGGATGACGCAGATGTCGTCGAGCACGTGGAAAAGATGCTGAAAAACGACGAGCTCGGCAACTCCGTCGTGGGCTTTACCGATGGTCCCCCGGAGGCACACCAGGTCGGAGTTCGCGACGGCATGATTGTCGACCGCGCTTTTGGCGGCGGCGATGCCGCAGCTGACGACTCTGGTCCGGGCATTGTCATCGCACCGGTAGCGGGAATTTCTCCTCCCGGCCGGGCAGGTGTTCTCGACGCGGTGGCCGCCACTGCGATGGCGCGCAGTATCGGTACCTCACCGGAGCAAATTGCAGCGGCATTGGAGACTTTCGAAGTTCGCGCACACCGCGGTCAGATTGTCCATAAGGCAAATGATGTCGTGTGGATTGATGACTCCAAGGCCACCAACCCCCACGCTGCCGACGCTGCACTGTCCGGTCATGAGCGTGTCGTTTGGATCGTCGGTGGTCAGCTCAAGGGCGCGGAAATCTCTCCGCTAGTGGCGAAGCATGCTCATCGCCTGCAGGCCGCCGTGGTTCTGGGCGTCGATAGGCAACTAGTCAGCGATGCGCTCTCCCGCATCGCACCTGCTGTGCCGGTCGTTGTCATTGATGACACCGACAAGGTTGATGCCATGGCAAAGGCCTGTATGGCAGCTAGTGAATATGCCAACCCTGGGGATGTGGTGCTGTTGGCACCAGCTGCCGCCAGCTTGGACATGTACTCCGGAATGGCTGAACGTGGCGACTTGTTCGCGCAATGGGCGCAGAAGGTGACGTCAACTGATGGATAACTCCCGCAAGGCTCGTAATTTAAGCGCTAGTGCCGCGACGGCACAAAAGGGGACGAAGGCTACCAGTTCACAGCGGCCCTCGTCGTCTAGCTCTAGTGCTCGAGAGCGGCCGGCGTGGGTGGAGCGTTTTAACGACTGGAAGTCGCGTCCGCTGTTCGACTACCACCTACTGATGATTATCGTCGCGCTGCTGACGTCGATAGGCCTGGTGATGGTGCTGTCGGCATCCATGGCCAGCGCGGGTAACGACTCGGGCAGCGTGTGGTCGGTGTTCATCCGTCAGCTGGTCATGGTGGTGGCGGGTCTTATCTCCATGTGGATCGTGCTGCGAATGCGGGTGGAATTGATTCGCTCGCTATCGACAGCAGCGCTGATTTTGTCCTTTGTGCTGCTGGTTTTGGTGATTATCCCTGGTATCGGCATCGGCCTGGAGGAAACCGGTGCGCGTTCGTGGCTGAGTATTGGTGGTATCACCATGCAGCCATCAGAAATCGCGAAAATTGCGCTGGCACTGTGGGGTTCGAAGCTGCTGGCTGAAAAGGTCCGCACTGCTGTGTCCTATACCGATTTGTTCGGGCTGTTCGGTGCGGTCAGCTTCGTGGTATTGGCACTGGTGATGCTGCAGCGTGACCTCGGCATGGTTGCTTCCATGGCGTTCGTCGTGGTGGCGTTGGCGTGGTTTGCTGGCCTGCCGCGAGTATTCATCACCGGGCTGCTTGCCGCTGCGGCGTTCGCCCTGGTGATTTTTACCGTCACCGCGGGTTTCCGTTCGGCGCGAATCAGGGTCTACTTGGACTCGCTGCTCGGTAACTTCAACGATGTGCAGGGAGATGCCTACCAGTCCTACCAGGGCTTTCTTTCGCTTGCCGACGGATCTCTCACCGGTGTCGGTCTCGGTCAGTCGAGCGCGAAGTGGGGATACCTACCGGAGGCGAAGAATGACTTCATTTTCGCCATTATCGGTGAGGAGACTGGTTTTCTCGGCGCGCTGATGGTTATTTTGCTCTACGCAGCGCTCGGCTGGGTGGGACTTCGTATCGCCGGTCGTCAGAACGATCCGTTTCTCCGTCTGCTCGCGGGCACGATTACTGCTGCAACCGTGGTGCAGGCTTTCATCAACATCGGCTACGTCGTTGGTGCGTTGCCAGTGACTGGTCTGCAGCTGCCGCTGATTTCCGCTGGTGGTACATCGGCGATGGTGACGTTGTTCTCGATGGGTCTGCTGGCCACATGTGCCCGCCACGAATCGGAGGCAGTCTCTGCAATGCAGACTTCGGGACGTCCGGGGCTGGACAGGTTCCTGGGTATTCCGGAACCAATCCCGTATGACGAATCGCGTCGCCACGCGCCGAAGGTGCGTGCCCATCGCGATCCGCAACGCTTTGGTCCGCCCGTGGTGACCAGTGGAGCGCGTACTCCACGTGGCGAGGGGGCGCAGGTGCGGGAAACCTACAGTGGCCGAGCTGACCGACCCAACCGGGCCGGCCGTAGTGGAGGCAGCCGCAGTGGCCGAGGTGCCACCCCGCAGCGTGGCTTCCGAGCGTCCGGAAGCTCCGGAAACTCGGGCAGTGTTCGTGGCCGCGAAGTGGATTATTCCCCTCGTAGTGACGACGGACGGACGCGGGGTTTTACAGCGAGGTCGCCGCGGACTGGACGGTCACAGGGCTCCTGGTCGTCGTCAAGCTCAGGCCGGGGCAGTAGGATTCGGGGCGAAGGTCGTGGTGGACAGTCGCGTTCGCGCCAGCGCCCGGGCCGAAACAATAGGAACGGCGGTTCAGCACCGCGGAGGAGGAATCGATAACACCATGGCAGACAAGAATCTGGGCGCAGCCGCTGGGGCGAAAGGCGCTTCGGAGTCTGAGCAGTTTCTCAAGGAAGATGGCTCTGCTCCGACCATTGTGGTGGCCGGCGGTGGTACGGCTGGCCATATCGAACCTGCACTGGCAGTAGCGGATGCGATTTTGAAACTGCAGCCGGATGCCCGCGTCATTGCACTCGGTACGAATCGGGGGTTGGAGTCAACCCTCGTACCGGCGCGAGGCTATGACCTAGAGCTGATTCCGCCAGTGCCGGTGCCGCGCAAGCCGACTGCGGATTTGTTCAAGCTGCCTCTCAACGTCGCTCGTGCGGTGCGTGAGACCCGCAAGGTTTTCAAGCGCATTGACGCTGATGCGGTCATCGGCTTTGGTGGCTACGTATCGGCACCGGCCTACATGGCGTGCCGTGCGGGGAAGAAGATTCCGTTCCTGGTTCACGAGGCCAACGCCCGTGCGGGCCTGGCCAATAAGCTCGGTGTCGCACTCGGGGGCGTCGGTTTGGCTGCCGTGACTGGCTCTGGCCTGAAGGCCGAGGTTGTTGGCAATCCCGTGCGTGCCAGTCTCGCGGCGTTGGACCGCGACGCCAAGCGTGCCGAAGCCCGCGAGTTCTTCGGTTTACCGCAGGAGGGTCCGGTGCTCTTTGTCACCGGTGGTTCGCAGGGGGCACGTTCCATCAACGAAGCTGTTACCGGTGCAGCCGCAGAGCTCGCCAACGCCGGTGTATCTGTACTGCATGCCTACGGCAAGAAGAATCACGTCGAGGTCGAGGCTATCCGCGAGGACGCCCCCTATGTCGCTGTGCCGTACATCGACCGGATGGATCTGGCGTACTCCGCCGCCGACCTGATTTTGTGCCGTTCCGGTGCGATGACGGTGGCTGAAGTCTCAGCTGTCGGCTTGCCTGCGGTGTACGTTCCGCTGCCACACGGAAATGGGGAACAGGCGCTCAACGCCACCGATGTCATCGATGCTGGTGGCGGTATTCTCATCGCCGACGAGTCGCTGACTGCGGCATCAGTTTCGGATATCGTGATTCCGCTGGTCACGTCCCCAGAAAAGCTTGCCGACGGGCGCCGCGCCCTGGCCAACATTGGACATGGTAACGCTGCGGAGAACATCGCCCGTCGGGTGCTGTCTGCGGCTGTGAACTCTAAGAAGTAAAGCGAGCATAAACATGAACGTTAATTTCGATGACTTTCAGCCGGTAACGGGAGAGCTGCCCGCAAGTGTCCACATGATTGGCATTGGCGGTGCCGGTATGTCCGGTATCGCTCGCATCCTGTTGGCGCGTGGCATTCGTGTTACCGGTTCCGATGTCAAGGAGTCCCGCGCGGTGGTGGGACTACGTGCGATGGGAGCCACCATCGCCATTGGGCATGACCGTGCGAATCTCGAGCTTGCTGGCGAGGGAGAGCTGCCGGACGCAGTGGTCATTTCCTTCGCTGCTATCCCGAAGACGAATCCGGAGCTGGCCGGTGCACATGAGCTGGACATTCCGGTGCTCAAACGCTCCGATGTGTTAGCGCTGTTGATGCAGGACTCCAAGGCTCTCCTGATCGCCGGTACTCACGGCAAAACCTCGACTACATCGATGACCGTCGCCGCTTTGCAGGCAGCTGGTTTGGATCCGTCTTTTGCCGTTGGCGGTCTGATGAGCAAGGCCGGTGTCAATGCTCACCAGGGCAGTGGCGATGTCTTTGTTGCTGAGGCCGATGAGTCGGATGCCTCGTTGTTGACCTACCAGCCGGAAGTGGCCGTAATTACCAACATCGAGCCCGATCACCTTGACTTTTTCGGTGACGACGAGACCTACTACGCCGTCTTTGACGCTTTTGCAGAGCGCATTAAGGATGGCGGTCATCTGGTCATCTGTGCTGAGGATCCGCATGCGGCCGCATTGGGCGAGCGCGCGGTGGAGCGCGGCATTAACGTGCTGGCTTATGGTGGGGAAGAAGCCTTGGCTCAACACCCGACGCTGCCGGTCGGTGCCGTTTTGCACGGCTGGACTCCGGTCGGTGGTGGTGCCCGCGTGGAGGCCACTGTTGGCTCGACATCGGTGAGGTTTGAACTTCATCAGCCCGGCCGTCACATGGCGCTCAACGCGCTGGCTGCAATGGTCGGTGGCGACTGCGTCGGGGCAGATTTGGGGCGTATGGCGCGCGGTCTCGGTGAATTCACCGGTGTCCGTCGCCGCTTTGACTACCACGGCAGTATCGGCGAGGGGCCATTTGTTGGCGCTCGTATCTACGACGACTACGCGCATCACCCGACCGAGGTCTCCGCAGTTCTCGGCGCAGCTCGGGAGTTGGTCACCGAGGCCGGTCGTGGCAAGGTCATCGCTGTGTTCCAGCCTCACTTGTACTCGCGTACTCGCAACTTTGCCGACGAGTTCGCTGCCGCCCTGTCTCTGGCGGACAAGGCCGTATTGCTCGATGTCTTCGGCGCCCGCGAGGAGCCACTGCCGGGCGTCGACGGCGCGCTCATTGCCAACAAAATGACCATCCCTGTGACGTATGAGCCGCATTTCACCAGCGTCCCGGCTCGCGTTCGCGAAATCGCCGAACCGCACGACGTCATCCTGACCATCGGCGCTGGCTCTGTGACGATGCTTGCCGACGAAATCGTGCGCGAGCTCAGCGGAGACAACGACGAACAGGTGGAGTCGTAGCACTGTGAAAACCAGCCGAAAGCAATCTCAGCAGACCGACGGTGCAGGCCGGGGCGCAACAGCGTCGCGGCGTCGGCGTTCAGCGCGCGCCCCGCGACGCGGCTGGCTCGTCGGCGGTGGCCTGGTCGCGATTATCGCCATCGTTGCAGCGGTGGTGTGGTTTTCGCCGTGGCTGGTTGTGAAAAACATCGATGTTGAGGGCGTCGTCCACGGGGATAAAGACGCGATTGTCGAGGCCAGTGGTATCTCCGAGAATCAAAAGCTCATTCGCTTGGACACGGATGCCTCAGCGCGCTCCGTGGCGGGGCAGCCGTGGGTCGATAGCGTGACTGTCAGTCGTTCGTGGCCGCAGGGCGTGACTATTTCGGTACGAGAATTCACCCCGGTGGTGTTTGTCCGTGCCACTGACGGAGAGCATCTGTTTTCCGCAAATGGTCAGGAGTTCGTCACGGCAGCCCCGCCGGCGGGTGTCATCGAGGTTGTTGATGCACCTCGTGTGGATGAGCCAACAGACGGCAAAGTTGACCCCGAACCGCGCGTTATCAAGGCGGTTTTGAACGTCGTCAAGGCGTTGCCAGAGCCCGTTGCACACCGTGTGGAGCGGATTAGCGCTCCTTCCGAGGCAGAGATCAAGCTATTTCTGACCGATGGATACGAGGTGTACTTCGGGTCCTCGGATAATGCGGCAGAAAAGGCACGCGCGACGGAGATTGTGCTGAACCGTGGCGAGAAGATTTGGAATGTCTCCAACCCCCGACTACCCGCTGCTAAGGGAGAGTAGAGAATGGTGGTGTCTGGAGTGATTTCTGTGGCTAAACACTATCCCTCAAGTGCAGGTTTAAGGTAGCGACACGCGCTAAAAGGTCGCTGAATTATTTGCAGTTTTCGACCACAATGGGGTCAACAGCTTTTCGGCCATGATGCACTTCTTCCGTGCGGTGTCATGGAGAGCTGTACTGCCCGGCGGTGCCAATGCTGTCGTGCGGCCCATGTGCAACGTGGCTAGATGAAATTATTTAGGACCTATAGGAAAGGGCGAGAAACGCGCAATGACCTCCCCGAATAACTACCTCGCCGTTATCAAAGTCGTCGGTGTCGGCGGCGGTGGCGTCAATGCTGTCAACCGCATGATCGAGGAGGGGCTGAAGGGTGTCGAATTTATCGCAGTCAACACCGACTCGCAGGCCCTGATGTTCTCCGACGCTGATGTCAAGCTCGACATTGGGCGTGAGGCAACTCGTGGTCTGGGAGCTGGCGCTAACCCCGAGGTTGGCCGCACTTCCGCGGAAGACCACAAGGACGAGATTGAAGAGACCCTCAAGGGCGCCGACATGGTCTTCGTTACCGCAGGTGAGGGCGGTGGAACCGGTACCGGTGCAGCTCCGGTTGTCGCGAGCATCGCCAAGAAGTCCGGTGCCCTGACCGTCGGCGTGGTAACCAAGCCGTTCGACTTCGAGGGCAAGCGCCGTGCGCGCCAGGCCGCTGAGGGCATTGAAACCCTCAAGGAGGTCTGTGACACCCTTATCACCATTCCGAACCAGCGTCTGCTGCAGATTGGTGAGCAGGATCTGTCCATGATGGACGCGTTCCGCTTTGCCGACGAGATTCTTTACAACGGTGTCCAGGGTATTACTGACCTGATTACCATTCCGGGCATGATTAACGTCGACTTCGCCGACGTCCGCTCGGTAATGGCTGAGGCTGGCTCGGCTCTGATGGGCGTTGGCTCCGCACGCGGCGACGACCGTGTGATGAATGCCGCGACTCAGGCCATTAACTCCCCGCTGCTGGAGTCCACCATGGATGGTGCACAGGGTGTGCTTATTTCCGTCGCCGGTGGCTCCGATCTCGGCCTGATGGAGGTCAACGCCGCCGCGTCCATCGTGGAGGAAAAGGCTGATCCGGATGCCAACATCATCTTCGGTACCATTATCGACGACAACCTCGGTGACGAAGTTCGCGTCACTGTGATTGCTACCGGTTTTGAGCAGGGTAACGGCAACCCGCTGGACAAGCCAGCTGCAGGTGCCGCTGCACGTCCGGCTGCACAGGATGCCGAGGCGCGTCCGGCCGCTGAGCAGGCACCGCGACAGGGCAGCGCACTGCCGGGCGGTGACAACCTCGGCGCTCCGGCCCCGCGTGTGGAGGAAGAGCGCCCGGTCGCACAGCCGCGCGAGCGTGAGGATCGCGACCGCTTTGTCCCGCGCACCAACCCGAACAGCGGTGGTCTGTTCACCGATAACCCGACACCGCGTACGCAGGAAAACCGCAACTACCGTGGTGCTCACCGCGATGACCGCGACGACCGTCGTGGCGGCTACCAGGCTTCCAGTGACCTGCCGGAGTGGGGCTTCTAAGAAATCATGACTGAATCCCGCCGCAGCCGAAAAATTCTGACGAATCGGCGCGGCGGGTTTTCGCTGCCACCATATGATTCCTTCAATCTTGGAGATCATGTCGGCGATGACCCGTCCGCAGTCGAACGCAACCGCCAGCGCTTGGCCGATTCTCTGGGAATCGACCGTGCCCGCTTCGTCTACATGGAGCAGCTTCACACCAACACGGTCACCGTCGTCAACGAACCACAAACTGAGCCTGTCTCGGCTACCGACGCCATCGTCACGACCACGCCGGGTCTCGCGCTGGTAGTGCTCGTTGCCGATTGCGTTCCCGTCTTGCTTTCCGACGATTATGCGGGTGTCGCCGCTGCGGTACACGCAGGGCGGACCGGTGCCCGCAACGGAATCGTTCGTAAATCTGTCGAGAAGATGATTGAGCTCGGTGCCACGCCCGAGAATATCCATGCGCTTCTCGGTGCGGCGGCTTCTGGCCACAATTACGAGGTGCCTGAGTCGATGGCCGATGACGTCGATAAGCATTTGCCCGGAGCGAAGATGCGAACGAAGCAGGGGACTGCCGGTGTCGACGTGCGCGCCGGCCTGATGCGTCAGCTCTATGACCTCGGTGTACGGCATGTCAATGTCGAGCCCAGCTGCACTATTGACAATGAGCAGTACTTTTCCTACCGGCGGGAGGGGAAGACTGGCCGTCAGGCGGGCATCGTAATCCTGCCTGAGCAGGGCTAAGTTTCAAAGTTGTAATTTTGGCGCGCCAAATTTGCGCGTGTCTATGCGATATTGCCAACCCAGCCGGTAGGTTGTGGGTAGCACAGACTTAAATTCGCACACTAAGAAGGACGTAGCAGAAGATGGCTGATTTCTTCCGTGGGGTTTCAAATTTTTTCGGTCTTACCCCGACTGATGACGCGGCTTACGACGAGCACTACGACGAGTTTGACCGCCGTGACGAGGAGCGTTTTGATGACTCCTATGCCGACTCGCGTCGTGCGGAGCGCCACCGCTACGAGCTGCGCGAAGAGGCTCCACGTGAGACTGCAAGTGTGAACTCCCGCGAGGAGGACTACCGCTACGGCAACCTGCACTCCGTTGCTGAGACCAAGGAACCGGAGCAGGTCTTCATCAAGCCGGAAAGTGGTTTCCAGGACAAGTACTCCAAGGCTCCGGACATCGGTTCGCACTTCCGCGACGGTGACATTGTCACCTTCGATCTGAGTGAGCTTGACCCATCTGAGGCTAAGCGCTACGTCGACTTCGTTGCTGGACTGGTTTTCGGTCTGCGCGGTCGAATCAAGGCTGACGGCTCCGTGTTCACCCTGTACCCGCATGGCTGCGATGTCAACGAGGGCCAGTTCGACCGGATGTCCGGCTAGTCAGCCGGCTCGCATGGCTTGTTAGTGTTTCGTATTTCGATTAATTAGCTAGACTGTTTATTCGTGTCTTCACTACTGCTAGTTCTGCTAATCCTGCTGAAGCTTTTCACCTATCTGCTGTTGGCTCGCATTGTGATTGAAATGATTCAGTCATTTTCTCGCTCTTGGCGACCAGGCAGGGTGTTTTCGTCGATTGGCGAAGTTGTTTTTGTCATTACCGACCCGCCGGTGAAGCTGTTGCGCCGACTCATCCCGCCTATGCCGATGGGCAACGTGATGGTGGACATGTCTGTGCTTGTTTTGTTCTTCATCCTTATGATTCTGCGAATGGTGCTGCAGGTAGCTCTCGGCGCGGTGGCGTAAATATCGCTAACTGTTTGCTTGGGATCCACAATGTGGATTTCGGTGGAGCTGTGTTGTTTTGACTGTCCCGAATGCGATGTTCTCGGGCATTGAATTGCCGCCGGGGGTGTTAATCGGGGGCAACAATAGGAACCCGTTGGGGAATGTAATCCCCAATGGGTTTTTATTGTGTCGGGGGTAAAGTTCTGTGGCTAAAGGTGCAGGGTAAGGGCGAGGTTTAACGTTTTACTAGAACTTTGCCATTGGTTAGAACGTGGGGGATAGAGTCCTGCCCAAAATAAATGGGGTGAGGACTGTGACTAGAGCAGGTAGGATTGGCCGGGTAAACAGTACTACTGGAAATAATTCTCTTAAGATTTCTTAAGAACTGTCCGCTCAAAGTGTTAGGGGAACTCACCATGCCGTTGACTCCGGCTGATGTGCATAATGTGGCTTTCAGCAAGCCTCCGATTGGCAAGCGTGGTTACAACGAGGACGAGGTCGATCAGTTCCTCGACCTCGTAGAGGACGCACTGGGTGAGCTCCAGGATGAAAACGCTGAGCTGCGCCAGCGGGTTGAGGACCTTGAGGGTCAGCTAGAGCAGGGTGGCGGCGCAGACTACGCTGCTTCCGGTGCTGCCGCTGCGGCGCCGGCTGTCGATGAGGACAAGCTGCGCAAGGAAATTGAGCAGGAGCTGCGCGCTGAGTACAACGAGCGCCTGAGCGCTCAGCAGCAGGAGATTGAGGCTCACTACCAGGATCGTCTGGATGCTCTTGAGAAGCGTGCTTCTGAGGCAGAGGCTTCTGCACAGCAGGCTTCCTCCGCAGCTGCGGAGCAGCCGCAGGCAGTTGCAGCAAGCACCGGCACCGAGTCGCAGGAAGTTAGCCTCCGCGCTGCTCGTATCCTGCAGGCTGCTCAGGACACCGCTGATCGCGTCACCACTGACGCCGACGCTGAGGCCAACAAGCTTGTCACCGAGGCTCGTGAAAACGCTGACCGCACCGTGGCAGAGGCCAATGAAGAGGCCGAGCGCACTATCACCAACGCTCGCAATGAGGCAGAAGCAACTTTGGCTGATGCCAAGAAGCGCAGTGAGCAGCTGTTGGCTGATGCCCGTAACGAGTCTGAGTCGACCCTCACTGACGCTCGCCAGCGCAGCGAGCAGATGATCAGCGACGCAGACGCTCGCTCTAACGCCACCATCACCGCAGCGCAGCAGAAGGCAACCGCGCTGCAGGACGATGCAGAGCGCAAGCACCACGAGATCATGACCACCGTCAAGGAGCAGCAGACCGCTCTGGAGGGGCGCATCGAGGAGCTGCACATCTTCGAGCGCGAGTACCGCACTCGCCTGAAGACCTTCCTGGAGTCCCAGCTCGACGACCTGAACTCTCGCGAGTCGGCTGCCCCGGCCGACGGCTACAACAACTAATTACGTAGCCAACACGTAGAAAACCACCACGCTCGGCTCCCCAGGGAGGGGAGGCAGAGCGCGGTGGTTTTTGCTATCTTTCCCTGCGAACCAATCGCATTCTTTGTTCCGGTCAGGGTTGTAGTAGTTGCCTGAGACACTGCTATACTGACACCCATACGCGCAATGAGCCGGCCATCACCGGGGAGCGTTTCGGAAGAACAGTCCAGTAGAAAATGGGCCCAGTAGAACCGAACGGTTTGGCACCGTTACAAAGCCTTATTAAATAAGCGGGCTATCGCGTGAAGCCGCATGGTTCTTGTTCGCAAGAACCGTCGTAAAGCGTGATGCCAAGCGGGGTGGTACCGCGCGAGACTCCTTTTCAGCGTCACCAGTAACAACGCTGAAGGGGCTAGGCATGCGTCCCCGTGGTGAGTATTAATGATGTTCGACCACGGAAGTGACGTAGAAGCGGTGTCTAATTCGAACGATGTAAATGCCTCTGCTGAGGCCACTCCGGCAGGTGGCGCGTATCCGCGCACTGCTGACTTTGGTAAGTACACCTCCAGCCCGAAGTTTCCGGAACTGGAGGAAAAGGTTCTGGAGTACTGGGGCAAGGACAGCACTTTCCAGGCCTCTATCGATCAGCGTGATGGTGCTGACGAATACGTCTTTTATGATGGCCCGCCGTTCGCCAACGGTCTACCGCACTACGGTCACCTGCTGACCGGTTACGTCAAGGACATCGTCCCTCGTTACAAGACCATGCGTGGCTACCAGGTTGGTCGCGTCTTCGGCTGGGACTGCCACGGTCTTCCGGCTGAGCTGGAGGCAGAGAAGCAGCTCGGTATTAAGGACAAGGGCCAGATCGAGGAAATGGGTCTGGCTAACTTCAACAAGTACTGCGCTGAGTCGGTGTTGCGGTACGCGGGCGAGTGGAAGGAATATGTCACTCGTCAAGCGCGTTGGGTTGATTTTGACGGCGGATACAAGACCATGGACATGAGTTACATGGAGTCCGTGATTTGGGCCTTCAAGGAGCTCTACAACAAGGGCCTGGTCTACCAGGGATTCCGCGTGCTGCCGTACTCCTGGGCAGAGCACACCCCGCTGTCCAACCAGGAGACCCGCCTGGATGACTCCTACAAGATGCGGCAGGACCCGACCCTGACCGTGACCTTCCCGTTCACCGGCGCCAAGGCAGGCTCGGCAGCGGAGAAGACGCTGGCGGACAACCCGGTGCTCGCTGACACTGCGGCTATCGCTTGGACCACCACGCCGTGGACGCTGCCGTCCAACCTTGGTCTGGCCGTGAACCCGAAGGTCACCTACGCCGTAGTTAAGGTCGGCGAGGATTCCTCCGTGCCGGAGTTTGCAGGTAAGACCTTCCTGCTGGCAGAAGCACTGATTGGTGCCTACGCCAAGGAATTGGGCAAGGAACACGAGGTCGTGGCTACCTTCGCTGGTGCTGACCTGGAAGGCCTGACCTATCAGCCGATCTTCGACTACTTCGCAGATCACCCGAACGCTTTCCAGATTATGGTGGCGGACTATGTCACCACCGAGGACGGTACTGGTGTGGTCCACCAGGCGCCGGCCTTCGGTGAAGACGATATGAACACCTGTAATGAATACGGCATTGATGTCATCATTCCGGTGGACATGGACGGTAAGTTCACTTCACAGGTGCCGGAGTACCAGGGCAAGTTGGTCTTTGACGCCAACAAGGACATCATCCGTGACCTGAAGGCCGCTGGCCGCGTCGTCCAGCACCGCACCATCGAGCACTCCTACCCGCACTCCTGGCGTTCGGGCGAGCCGCTGATCTACATGGCACTGCCGAGCTGGTTTGTGTCCGTTACCAAGATCCGCGAGCGCATGGTGGAGCTCAACCACAACGAGATTGAGTGGATGCCGGAGCACGTCCGCGACGGTCAGTTCGGCAAGTGGCTCGAGGGCGCACGTGACTGGAACATCTCCCGTACCCGCTACTGGGGATCGCCTATTCCGGTGTGGGTTTCCGACAACGACGAGTACCCGCGTGTCGACGTCTACGGTTCCCTCGATGAGCTGGAGGCGGACTTCGGCGTTCGCCCGACCACACTGCACCGCCCGGAGATTGACGAGCTGGTGCGCCCGAACCCGGACGACCCGACAGGTAAGTCCATGATGCGCCGCGTCCCGGATGTCCTGGATGTCTGGTTCGACTCCGGTTCCATGCCGTTTGCGCAGTTCCACTACCCGTTCGAGAACAAGGAGTGGTTCGAGTCCCACGCACCGGCCGACTTCATTGTGGAATACATCGGCCAGTCCCGCGGCTGGTTCTACCTGCTTCACGTCCTGTCGGTTGCACTGTTCGACCGCCCGGCGTTCAAGAAGGTCGTCGCCCACGGCATCGTGTTGGGCGATGACGGCAACAAGATGAGTAAGTCCAAGCGCAACTACCCGGACGTCAACGAGGTCTTCGACCGCGACGGCTCCGACGCCATGCGCTGGTTCCTCATGTCCAGCCCGATTCTGCGCGGCGGCAACCTGATTGTCACCGAGCAGGGCATTCGTGAGGGCGTGCGCCAGGCGCTGCTCCCGATGTGGAACGCATACTCGTTCCTGCAGCTCTACGCTTCCAAACCGGCCGAGTGGTCGGTAGACTCCGACAACATCCTGGACAAGTACATCCTGGCCAAGCTTGCAGCAACCGTCCGTGCTGTCACTGAATGCCTGGACAACACTGACATTGCTGCTGCCACCGATGAGGTCCGTCAGTTCTGTGACGCACTGACCAACTGGTACGTGCGTCGCTCCCGCGACCGCTTCTGGGCCGGCGATGTCAAGCACCCAGAGGCCTTCAATACCTTGTACACGGTGCTGGAGGTTCTCACCCGCGTGGCTGCTCCGCTGCTGCCGATGGCCACCGAGGTCATCTGGCGCTCGCTCACTGGCGGCCGCTCGGTGCACCTGGAGGATTGGCCGGACGTCGACAAGCTGCCGACCGATGACGAACTCGTTGAGTCCATGGATATTGTCCGCAATGTCTGCTCGGCAACATCGCGCATCCGCAAGGCCAACCAGCTGCGTAACCGCCTGCCGCTGAAGAAGCTGACCCTGGCATTCCCGGATGCCGAGCGTCTGCGTGAGTACACCGACATCGTTTCCTCCGAGGTCAACGTCGACAAGGTGGAGTTCACCTCCGACGTGGACTCGGTGGGACGATTCGAGGTCTCCGTCAACGCTCGCGTGGCCGGTCCGCGCCTGGGTAAGGAC
This sequence comes from Corynebacterium sp. HMSC077G07, assembly GCF_001809225.1. Classification (NCBI taxonomy): domain Bacteria; kingdom Bacillati; phylum Actinomycetota; class Actinomycetes; order Mycobacteriales; family Corynebacteriaceae; genus Corynebacterium; species Corynebacterium sp. HMSC077G07. Next base: position 152,496 of record NZ_KV796537.1, read on the forward strand.
GTCCAGAAGGTCATTAAGGCTGTGAAGTCTGGCAACTATGAGGTTGTCGACGGCGCGGTTGTCGCCGATGGCATTCCGCTGCAGGAGGGCGAGTACACCCGCAACCTGGTCGCGATCTCGCCGGATTCCACCGCTGAGGTCGACGGCGTCAATGGCCTGGTTGTGCTCGACACTGAGCTCGACGAGGACCTGGAGTCCCGCGGTTGGGCCGCTGACCGCATCCGTGGTCTGCAGGATGCCCGCAAGAACGCTGGCCTTGAGGTCACCGACCGCATTTCGGTGAAGTTGCAGGTGCCGGCCGAGCGTGAGGAGTGGGCCAACCGCCACGCTGGCCTCATCGCCCGCGAGGTTCTCGCAACCGCTTTCGAGGTCGTCGCTGGCGGAGAGTCGCTGAGCTACGACGTGGCGGACGGCTGCTCGGCGGATATTGCCAAGCAGTAGGGGAGAGTAATCTCTATGCCGACTTCCGGGCGGTGGGTTCTGCACATCGACATGGACGCGTTCTTCGCGTCCGTCGAGCAGCTCACCCGCCCGACTCTGCGCGGGCGGCCAGTCCTCGTCGGCGGACTGGGCGGTCGAGGTGTGGTCGCCGGTGCCTCCTATGAGGCCCGCGCGTACGGCGCGCACTCGGCTATGCCGATGGCTCGCGCACGTCGTCTCATGCCACCGACCGCAGTGACGGTCAGCGCGCGCAAGGGCATCTACGGGCCGGTGTCGCGCCGCGTGTTCTCTGTAATCCGCGAGCGCGTGCCCGTGGTCGAGCAGCTCAGCGTCGACGAGGCTTTCATGGAACCCGAAGAGCTTCAGGGAGCCTCGAAGGAGCAGGTCATTGCCTGGGCGGAGCAGCTGCGGACAGATATCCGGCGGGAGACCGGCTTGGCCTCGTCGATAGGCGCGGGCGCGGGCAAGCAGTTCGCGAAAATTGCTTCCGGCCTGGCGAAACCCGATGGCGTGTACGTGCTGGACCCCGCACGCAATCACGAGCTTCTACACCCATTGCCGGTAGAGAAGCTCTGGGGTATTGGCCCTGTCACCGCTGCGAAACTGCACACGCTGGGCGTGGAGACGATCGGTGATTTTGCCGCCATGTCCCAGCGCGATGTCGAGGTTTCGCTGACATCCAAAACCGGTGTGATGCTGTGGCAGCTGGCGCAGGGGACGGACGATCGGCCGGTTAAGGAGCGCGATGTCGCCAAGTCTGTATCGGCGGAGTACACCTATCCTGAGGATTTGGAGTCGCAGGCCCAGCTCCACACCGCCGTCGATCGCGCAGGTGAGTCCGCATTTCGACGGCTCAAAAAAGATGGCCGTGGTGCTCGCACCATCACTTGCAAGGTGCGTCTGTCTGACCTGAGCATCCATACCCGATCTGAGACGCTCGCCTACGCCACACAGGATTTCGACACCCTCATGGCGGTGGCGCACCGAATCGCGTTCACGCCCGCGGAGGTCGGCCCAGTGCGATTGGTGGGCGTCGGTTTCTCCGGGCTGGATTCGCACATACAAGAAGTCCTGTTTCCTGAGCTCGACCGCGCAATCACCGTCGAAGATCGAGTGCCAGCACCTGCGCTTTCCGACGCTCCCGCCGGCCTGGTCGAGCTATCTGGAACCGGTGCGTTGCCGACCGTTCGGCTTTCCGACTCCAAGTGGGCACCCACCTCGGACGTACACCACAGCGAGTATGGACATGGTTGGGTGCAGGGGTCGGGCCACGGGATTGTGACTGTCCGCTTTGAAAGCCGCACCAGCGGCCCCGGGCGCATGATCACGCTGAAGGAAGACGACCCGGAGCTGCGCCCGTGCTCTGCGGTGTGCAGTTTGGACTGGCCGGAGTGGCTGGCATCCGACGAAGCAGCAGCTCTCGACTTGCCGCAACCTGAGCGGGAAAGCGAAGACGAACTCGGCCCCGACGCGGATGCGTGATGCGGTTGCCTGCCTCGATGCCGTTCGCGGCGCTCTGTTTATGCGCTGTCCGTAAATTGGGGCACTATGACTACCGAATCCCGCATTGCAGAGCTCGAGGCAGCTCGCCGCGCCTCGTTGCGCAACACCGATCGAGATCCGAATCCGTCGACCACACTTCCCGACGACGGTCTGGATAACCGCCAGCGCATGTTAAACGGTCAGTGGTATATCGCGGACCATCCGGAATCGCAGGCTCTGAACGTGCGAATTGGCCAGGTGGCTGCTGAATTTGAGGTCGCGTTCCGCGAAAACCAGCAGGCAGCACAGCAAGTGCTGGCACCGGCATTGGGGTCTTTCGGAGAGAGCAGCACCGTTCGCCCGCCCATTTACCTGGACTACGGCGATAACATCCACATCGGCGACAACGTTTTCATCAACTTTGGGCTCACCGCACTTGACGTGGTGAAGGTGACAATCTGCGACTACGCGCAGCTCGGGCCCAACGTGCAGCTTCTTCCACCAGTACACCCACTGGGAGCTGAGGCCCGCGCCGCTTATCTAGAGTCTGGAGATGAAATCATCATCGGACGCAATGCCTGGATCGGTGGCGGAGCCATCATCCTGGGCGGTGTACACGTCGGCGACAATTCCGTGGTCGCCGCGGGTGCCGTGGTGACTAAGGACGTTCCCGCGGGCGTAGTCGTGGCTGGAAACCCGGCGAAAATCATCCGCATCATCGAGGCGTGAATTAGAACAGCGTCTGCGGATGCACATTCGCAGCCAGCGCGGCGGCGAGAATGATGCGCGCCTGCGGTGCATGCACGCAACCAGCGCTAATCACACCGTGCCGAGCCAGCGTCGCACCGCCACCGGCACCGCCGTAGGCGGCGTGGACATCACCACGTGGGACGCGCGTTGCCATCACGACGGTCACATCAGCGGCAATGGCCCGGGCAATGGCAGCGGCAAACTCATCGGAGACATTGCCCGACCCCAGGCCTTCTACGACAATGCCGCGTGCACCGGCGGCGACTGCCGAATCCAGCAGTGATCCATCTGCACCCAAGTAGGCGGGGATAATCTCTACCTTCGAGCCCGCCAAAGCCGCCAGAGGCAGCGGATCTGGACGAACCGGCTCCTCCGGTGCATTAGTGGCAAAAGCCAAAGGATCGGTTGTGTGCCACTTCGTCGCACCTCGTACCGGCAAGACTGCGTGGCCAAAGACAATAAGAACGCCAATTCCCTGCGCAGAGGCATCGGAAGCAATGGTCACGGCCTCAAAGAGGTTCCCCGGTCCGTCGGTTTCCGGATGATCATAGGGAAGTTGTGCACCAGTAAAGACAACCGGACGCGAGTCAGCATGGAAAATATCGGCAGCCATGGCCGTTTCCTCCATCGTGTCCGTGCCATGAGTTACGACGACACCGTCCACGGAGTCGTCATCAAGCACTTCGTGAATAGCGGCGAGAACACGGTCAACGTCGGTGAACGCGAGATTCGACGAGTCCAGCATCCCGAGCTCACGAACTTCCAGCTCTAACATGCCCTCTGGATAACGCTGCGCGACCGCTGCGACGAGCTCCGTGCCCGAGATGGTCGGGGTTAGCGCACCGCTGCGATCTGTGGTGCAGGCGATGGTGCCGCCGGTGGTGATGACAACGATTCGGCGAGGGGAGGCCGTGCTAGACGAGGTCGAGCTAGCCGGGGAATGATCCTGAGTCGACATGTCCACCATCTTACCCAGGCGATGTTTTGGCCTTGTGTAGGATTATGGAAGGCGTGAAGCCAGCGAATCTTCATGCAGATTTAATTGGAGTAGTGCACATATGAAAGTCCCCTGCAACCAGCGCGTTAGCGGAATGCGTTGGCGCACAGCGCGTGGTGTGACAGTAGCGGCGATGGTCTCGGTCAGCGCACTTGGGCTAGCTGCCTGCGGTGGTGGCAATACTGCAGCGCCGACGACTGAATCGAAGACATCCAGCTCGGCGGAACCCGTCATCATGCTGCCGACGCGCGCAGAGCTTAACGACGTCCTCGCACGCCTTATCAACCCCGATTTACCTATCGAGGAAAAGGCGCTGACCATTGAGGACGGCGATACTGCCGGCGATTTCTTCGACATTGTCACCAATAGTGCCAATGAGCAGGAAATCAGCTTTGATGTCATTGATCCGATTACGCCCGGCTTCACGACGAAGCAGGCCGTAGCCGGTGTCAATATCCTCCGCCCGGAGGAAGATCCGATGCTCGTGGATCAGGTGGACTTCATTTACAGGGATGGCCGTTGGATGCTGAGCAAGGAATGGGCCTGCAACCTGGCATCGACGCTTGATCCGGAGCACAAGCCTGGGTTCTGCCTCGCGCCGGGCGAAACCCCTCCGCCGCCACCTGAGCCGGAGGAAGAAGCCCCAGTTGAAGAGGCTCCGGTTGAGGAGGCCCCAGCACCGGTCGAGGAGCCAGCCCCGGCTCCGGCGCCCGAACCACCCGCTGAGGAAGTTCCGCCACCCGCGCCTGAACCGCCGGCTGAGGAGGTCCCGCCACCGCCAGCTCCGGCTCCGGCGGAGGACGCGCCTCCTCCACCTCCACCGGCTTAGGTGCCGTTGGCCCAGGCATCACAGCCTAGCCCGGTCGGGTGCACTGGGGCAGACAAAAGAAAGTGTCTAGGTTTATGACAGTTCCGCCCATTTTTTGGGAAGAAAAGTGACATAAACCTAGACACTTTCTCGTCTTCTAACCTTGCGCTGGCCAGAGCTATTTCTTCTGGGCTCTGGGCTACTTCTTCGACTCGCTGCCGTCCTTAAACTCCAGCCCGCGGTGCGTCTGCTGAGTGATGCGCACATCGGAGTTGCCGTCGCCGTAGGTCACGGAGGTCACAAAGTCGATGTTGCCCTTCATCGGAAGGGGCTTAGTCAGGTCGATGGTGACGCGGTCGGCAAGCATGTCAGTCGTGGCCTCGACAACCTTCAGTGCACCCTCTCCGCCAGTGTCCAACTCCGTGACGGTCGGCACCTGCTTGACATCGACCTTCAAATTAACAATGTCGCCCGCACGGCTGAGCAGGGTATAGGTCACCTTCTGCGTCATCGTGGTCTGGCCTTCGACCTCGCTTTCGACCGTCCAGGTCGCATCCTTTCCGATGTCCTCGGAAGGGAAGACGATAGGTACGGAATGCAGCTGCTGCAGCGCCATCTCCACACCAGCGCGAGCGGTGTCGGTCGCCTTCTCCGGCGCTCCCAGCTTGAGTTCCTTGACCTCACCAGTGGCTGTTGTTGACCAATCAGAGATAAAGCCCTGTGCGGTAGCGATATCCTCATTCAGCTCATCGTTGGAGCCGTGGGGTTTACCCACCTCTGACGTCACCACACGAGTATCGTTATCGCTGGTAACAGTGCTGGTCAGGGGGATTTCCAGGCGGGTGTCCGGGAACGTCTGGTCGCTATCGGCGTTTCCGCCACGCTGCGCGAAGCCCTGCGTCACCGCCACGGTCGACTCCTGCTCTGCACCGTCGTCCTTCCAGCGCACGCTCGCCAGCTCACCGCTACCAGCACTGGTCAATTCGACCTTGGGTTGTGCAACGTCCACGGGTTGCGTTTCCACCGAGCTTTCCGACGAGCACGCGGCCAATGACACCACAGTGGTAGCGGCAACAACAGCGGTGCCGACCCTCGCCAGCAGGCCACGCTTGGTGTGACCAGGCTGGTCGCTGCGGCTAGGTCGACGGAACCACGAGGAGGTGGTGCCTCCTGCACGTCGTAAAGCAGAGGAGGCCGGAACAAACTGAGATTGGAAACGTCGAGTCACACCGGTTAGCGTACCGGTTTCGTGGTGGATATGAACCACCCGGGCGGTGTCAGTTGGCTGAATATGGGTTTGTTAGGCCATTATGGGACAGTGACTAAGAAGGAAACGAGGACATATTTCCCGCGGCGGGGGATTCTCGCTGCGGTTATTGTGTCAGTTGCGATCATTGATCAGCTGACCAAGATTATCGCTTTGAAGACTCTCGATGGCCGTCCTGCGGTGCAGGTCATTGGCGATCTCTTCGAGTTGCGGCTCGTTTTTAACCCCGGTGCAGCCTTTTCCTTTGGCACGAACGCCACCTGGGTTTTTACCACGTTGCAGCTGGTTTACATCCTGGCTGTGATGTGCTTTTCCCATTGGCTGCGCAGTCCTATATCGGCGACTGCAGCGGGGCTTATTGCTGGTGGTGCGCTGGGCAACCTCATCGATAGGCTGTTTCGGGAACCCGGTTTCTACGTCGGCCACGTCGTCGATTTCCTGTCGGTTAAGGGTTTTGCCGTATTTAATATCGCGGACTCCGCGATTACTGTGGGCGTTATTATCCTCGTTATCTGGATGGTTTTTTCCAAGGAGCCGGATCTCTTCGCTGATCAGATTGCAGCGGAGAAGAAATCTGCTCAGCAGGATCAGAAGCAGTCGGCGGAGGGAGGACAGCAGTGAACGACAATGCAGTAAATGGTGGTGCAGCACTCGGGGGAGCGCACCAGCCCGACCGAGAAACCCGGCAGATGCCCGTTCCACCGGGCTTGGCTGGTATGCGGGTAGACGCCGGTGTGGCTAAGTTGTTGGGGCTCTCGCGCACAGCGGTGGCTGATTTGGCAGCGGCTGGGGACATCACGGTCGATGGCGTGAGCGTTGGCAAGTCCGACCGATTGGAAGAAAACGCTTTCCTCTCTGTGTTGTTGCCGCCGGTGGAAAAGCCATTGGTTCCCAAAGAGGAACTCGTCGAGGGCATGGACGTGCTCTACCACGACTCCGATTTGGTGGCTGTTCACAAGCCTGTCGGTGTGGCCGCACATCCGTCAGTCGGTTGGGAAGGCCCAACGGTTATCGGCGGACTGGCGGCTGCTGGTTTCCGCATTTCTACCTCCGGTCCGCCCGAGCGAAAAGGCATCGTGCATCGCCTCGATGTTGGCACCTCTGGCGTGATGGTTGTCGCCTGCTCCGAACGGGGCTACTCCGTGCTCAAGCGGGCGTTCAAAAACCGTGAGGTGTCCAAGACCTATCACGCTCTGGTTCAGGGGCATCCGGATCCGCTGTCCGGGACAATTGATGCGCCGATTGGCCGTCATCCGTCGGCGGGTTGGCGCTTTGCCGTCCGCCAGGATGGCAAGCATGCTGTGACGCACTACGAAACGCTTGAGGCCTTCGCCCCAGCAACGCTGCTGAAGGTGAATCTAGAAACTGGGCGTACGCACCAGATTCGCGTGCACTTCTCTGCGCTGAATCACCCATGCTGCGGCGATCCCATGTACGGTTCTGATCCGGCATTGGCCAAGCGGCTGGGGCTCAACCGCCAGTGGCTTCACGCGGTCTCGCTTGGTTTCCACCATCCGGCAGATGGTCGCTGGATGGAAATCGAATGTCCATACCCAGATGATTTGAACCACGCATTGGAAGTTTTGAGGCAGAGCGCATGACGCAGACCCCATCGGGATCCAAGACCCCACCACGCCGTGAAACTCGTGCGAAAAGCACTGGTGACGGCAGTATTTCGCCAGTGATGGCACTAATCTCTGGTTTCTGTGTTGTCGTATTGGTGATTGTGTTAGCAGTCGCTTCGACCTCCGATCGGGTAAGCAAGCCGCAGAACCTCAACGGCGATGCGCTCGGCCCGGACCCGTGGGAAGCAACCGAGCAGTACGTAGAGCGTGCCGACAAGTCCCTCGAGAATATGAAGAAAGAGGACCACCGGCTAAAGACAGGCCAGCCAGTCGTGGAGGACCCGAAGTTCTGGGCGATGGTGACTTTTGATCGGCTGCTTGATGCGCAAGAAGCGGCACAGGTCTATGAAAAAGAGCCCTCTCTGCGAGTATCGACTGCAATCATCGGCGGTGTGAGCACCCGGTATTTGCCGCAGCCGAGTAAAACAGCTAGCGAAGAAAAGCTGCTGCAAGATCAGCTGGAGTTAGCGGCTGCTTACGCGGACGTCGCGATTGACGACGAACGGCTCGGCTTCAACGGTTTACTGGTCTATGGTGACGCTGAATCGTTGATGGATGTCAAGAAAATGCCCGATGTGAAAGCTGTCGAGGCGCTGCCATCAGATGCGGCGCGTGGCCGCTTTGGTATTCGCCCGGTGCTGAGTTCCGGCTTCACGGATAAAGATCCGCTCTTTGCGCCAGGGCTGAGCCAGAACTAAGCGGCCAGAACTAATAGAAACCAGAACTAAGTGTCCTAAATCCAAACGACTAGGATGAAGCGGCTAGAACTCTGCCGCCAGTACGCAGTCAGTTTCAACAAGAACGAAAAGGAGTCAGTCAACAGTGATTCAGGCATTCGGTGCGTACCTTTTGTGGGCGCTGTTTCCGCTCTATTTCCCCTTGCTGGAACCAGCAGGGGCCGTAGAGATTTTGGCGCACCGATTCGTCTGGACCCTTGTCTTTATGGTCATTGCCCTCAGCTTCATGCGCGCATGGCCAGAGCTGAAGGCCGCGAGTGCCAAGACCTGGGGCACTATTTTTATTGCCGCACTGTTGATCTCCGTCAACTGGGGTGTGTACGTCTACCTGGTCAACAATGGGCAGGTGGCGGAGGCCGCGCTCGGCTACTTCATCAACCCGCTGGTCAGCGTTTTGTTGGCGATGATTTTCTTCCGTGAAAGCATCTCGCGGTTGCAGCTCGGCAGTGTCATCCTGGCAACCATTGCGGTCATTGTTCTCACAATTGGTGTGGGACATCCGCCGTTGGGTGCGCTGGCGCTGGCGTTCAGTTTCGGTTTTTATGGACTAATGAAGAAGCGGGTATCGCTTTCCTCCGCAGCTTCGCTGACGGCCGAGTCCGCCGTAATCACACCGATTGCTCTGGCCTACATCCTCTGGTTGACCTACAACGGGCAGAGCACGTTTAGCTCCGAAGGAACAGGCCACACGCTGCTCATGATGAGCGCCGGTGTTGCTACCGCCATTCCGTTGCTGCTCTTCGGCGAAGGTGCCAAACGCCTGCCGCTGGCCACCTTGGGTCTGATGCAGTACCTCACTCCGGTTCTCCAAATCACCCTGGCAGTCACTGTGCTGGGCGAGCAGCTCGAACCGGAGCGCTGGATCGGGTTCTTCATCATCTGGGGTGCCGTCGCGCTGTTCATCTGCGACCTCATCTTGAAGATGCTCCGGCAGCGTCGGGTTCGCCGGGAACTCCGCAAGGCCGGTGTTGAACCGGCCGCGGTTTCCGACGATGCCGCTGACCAGGCGGATGGGGCGGTTACCCGGGACGTCGTAAAGCCGGCAGATAATTAGCAGAAAAGTTCGCGCAGGTGCTCGTTGAGGAAGATTCCCTGCGGGTCGACCTTTTCCCGTAGTGCCTGGACCTCGCCGAACAGCGGATAACGTTCCGCGAAATCCTCCGCGCGAAGCGTGTGCAATTTGCCCCAGTGCGGGCGACCTTCGTGGGCCTTGAAAATCGGCTCGATGAGGTTGAAGTACTCTCGATAATTTTCCTTCCAGTAGCGGTGGATGGCGATGTAGGCACTGTCGCGACCGTACGCAGTGGATAGGGCCACATCATCGGCTTTCGCGGAGCGCACCTCGATGGGGAAGGAGACTTTCATCCTCTTGCGGGCAATCGCGTCGCGGATTTCCCCGAGGACATCGGAAGCGGCCTCGAGCGGGACGGAGTACTCCATCTCGGAAAAACGCACTCGGCGCGGCGAGACAAAGACCTTGTGCGCCTCATTGGAGTAGCTGCGCTCTGGCACGGTGTTGGTGGCAATCCGGTTGATGGTATCGGTCGTAGCGGGAATGGCCTTAGCAATCTCGCAGCACGCCAAGAGTCCCATGTTGTTGACGACTTCGTCGTTAAGATACGTACGCGCGCTGCCCAGGCGCTGCTTCAGGCTATTGCGGCTCGGGCGGCGGTGGCGCTGCGGTTCAATGCGAGTATTGTGCTTGACCAGCGTCTCGCGCTGTCCCGGGAACCAGAAAAACTCCAGGTGGTCAGCTTCTTTGCAGCGCTCGGCGAAACTCTTGCGCAGGGAATCAAACTCTTCGCGGTGCTCGTCGGCGTGCAGATCAAACGCTGGCACGACGGACATCGTGACCTCCGTAAGCACGCCGAAGACACCCAGTCCCAGCCGTCCGAGGCGGTAGAGCTCGCCGTCGATTCCCTCAGCGTCCGGATGGCAGTGCCTGACGACGCCATCCGCGGTGACAATCTTGAATCCTTTCACGGTGCCTGCGAAGCCGGTGAATCCAAGCCCGGTGCCGTGTGTGCCAGTAGAGATAGCACCGGCCAGCGACTGCGGATCGACATCGCCCTGGTTGGGAAGTGCCCAACCGAGCGGGCGCAGAATACCTGGAGTGTCGCGCAGGCGAGTGCCGGCACGCAGCGTGGCGGTCTGGTTGGCGGCGTCGAGTTCGACCAGACCAGAGCAGCGGTCGAGTTGAATGCGGTGCCCATCGGTGGTGGCCACGGAAGTAAAAGAATGACCGGCCCCTAGCGGGCGCACCGTAGTTCCTTCGGTCTTCGCCGCTTTAATTACCGAGATAACGCCCTCATCATCGTGCGGCTGATGAGTGTAGGACGGGGTGCACGATTGCGTGTGCGCCCAATTGCTCCAATGAGAGTTGGCGACGGCTTTTGCCTGCGCACGCCGACGTACGCGTGGTACGCGGGACTCAACTGTAGAGACTGTGAAGCGGGCGTTGTTGCGTGAATTGCTCATGTGAAGATCAATCCCTTTCCTCGGTACGTGGGCCAGTGGGCGATGATGGCGCCATCTCGAACTGCAATGACTTCTTGTGTGTGCTCGGCTATTTCGCCGGCCTTGGCGTGGCGGAACCACACGGGATCTCCCAGCGAAATTGCGTCGGCGGTCTTGCCGAGCAGCGGAGTCTGCACCTCACCTGGTCCTTCCTCTGCCGCGTAGCGCAGGCCAGTGGGGTACCAGGGGGTTGGCAGCCGGTCAGCTCCCGCCGGTCCAGAGGCAATTCGACCACCGCCGGACACCGTGACCACGCTCTTCTTAGGGCGTCGCGTCGCCGGCAACACAAACCAGGACGCCGGGCGCAGATTGAATGCGCGATAGTTATCGAAGAGGGTTGGTGCCAGGAACCCCGCCCCCGCCGCTGCCTCGGTGACTGCGGCCTCGGCGCACGTCGACTCCAGCGACCCCGTGCCACCACCGTTGACAAACTCCAGCGGCCCCGCCACTTTCTCGACTGCAGCGACAACCTTCGCGCGGCGCTTTGCCAATTCCTTCTTTGAGACGGCCTGCATCACTCGAATTGCGCGCGCACGCAGGGAGTTTCCGGCATCGCCCACTCCGGCAATGTGTCCCTCATACATCATGATTCCGGCCAGCTGCAGCTCCGGGTGGGCAATGATCTGCTTGGCAAACGCCGCTGCCTGCTTCGGCGAGAACAGGCTTGAGCGCAGCGTACCGATATGCACGCCGGGGAGGGGGCGAAAGGATGCGTCGACGTCCATGCACACGCGGATTGGCGCATTTTCGCTTGCCGACGACGCCAGCGCCTCCAGATGCTCGGGACGGTCAACCATGACGCAGATGGCGGCACGCGCTGCATCATCGTCGGCAAGCTCTGAGATAGCGCGGGCGTCAAGTGTTGGGTAGGCGACGACGATGTCGTCGCTAATGCCTTCTCGGAATAGGTACAGCGCCTCTGCCAGTGAATATGCCAGCACGCCCTGGAAACCGGGGAAGGCCAGGACGTGCGAAATAAGCTGTGGAATGCGAATCGATTTCGAGGCCACGCGGATAGGCATCCCGTTTGCACGGCGGAGCATATCGCGGGCATTGGCTTCGACCGCCGCGAGGTCGACGACGACTGCAGGAAGGGAAGTGCAGTTAAGCAGCGTGTCGGTAGCTAGTGGCGGGCGGGCTGTCTGGGGCGTCTGTGGCGGCAGCGCTTCAGGCAGGTGAGACATCGATGTCGGAGCCGGGCGGGATGTGTCCGAGGACTCCGGGGCAGAAGCTCGAGAAAGTTTCATGCCCTAAAACGTAATCATTGAAAACCTGTACTGTCTTTGATTTTGAAAAGAAAGTCAGAATTTTCCAGGTCTGCGCCCTTTTAGACCAGCCAGCTGTAGCGGGCGGCATCCATGTTGGAGGTGATGACATCGCCATCGATGAGGTAGCCGGCAGCGACAGGGCGGCGGTCGATGGTTGCAAGAACCTCGTCAAGCTCGGGCTTGGGGAAGTAGGTGAAGTGGCCATCGGAAAGTGGTGCGAACACTGTATTGCTCCTTTGGTTCTTTGCTCGAGGGCGGTGCGTTTCTTTGTGGCCGCGAGGAAATATGAGGACTTCCTCACGAACTGTGATGTCGAGTATTGTCAACTGGTTTTGAAAAGTAAAGGAAAAGTAAGAGTGATGTTGCACACGTCTTTAGCTATAACTGTGCAGGCATAAGGGGCTGCTTCATTTTGGGTGTTCGAAGGAATCTTGTTCAGTCCGGGGGATTGTCTACAATCTGGACTCATGGCTAACTCCTCCTTCGTGCACCTCCACAATCACACCGAGTACTCCATGCTCGACGGTATGGCGAAGATTGATTTGCTTGCCGACGAGGTTGCGCGACAGGGAATGCCTGCGGTCGGTGTCACCGACCATGGCAATATGTTTGGCTCGAATGCGTTCTATCGGCAGATGAAGTCCAAGGGCATCAAGCCAATCATCGGCATTGAGGCATATATGGCGCCGGAGAGCCGTTTTAATAAAAAGCGCATTCAGTGGGGTGAACCGCATCAGCGTCGAGACGACGTCTCGGGTCGCGGTTCCTACTTGCACCAGACCATGTTGGCTGCGAATGCGCAGGGCCTGCGGAACCTGTTCTACCTGTCGTCGATGGCGTCGTATGAGGGACAAATTAGTAAGTACCCGCGTATGGATGCCGAGTTGGTGGCAGAACGCGCCGAGGGCATTATCGCGACCACTGGTTGCCCGTCGGGTGATGTGCAGACGCGTCTGCGCCTGGGGCAGTTCGACGAGGCTCTGCAGGCCGCCGGGATGTGGCAGGACATCTACGGCAAGGAAAACTACTTCCTTGAGCTGATGGATCACGGGCTGGATATTGAGACCCGTGTGCGCAGTGAGCTACTGGAGATTGGCCGGAAGCTGAACCTGCCGCCGCTGGTTACGAATGACTGCCACTATGTCACCCGTGACCAGGCCAAGGCTCACGAGGCCATGCTCTGTGTGCAGACGGGTAAGACGCTCAATGACCCGGACCGTTTTAAGTTCGACGGTGACGGCTACTTTATTAAGTCCGCCGAAGAAATGCGCGCGACCTGGGATCACCTAGTCCCGGGTGCCTGCGATAACACGCTGCTCATCGCAGAGCGCGTTGAGGACTACGACGAGCTGTGGGAGGAGCACCCGCACGATCGCATGCCGAAGGCGGACGTTCCGGAAGGGGAGACGCCGACGACATGGCTGCATCACAACGTGATGGAGGGGCTGCGCAAGCGCTTTGAAGGGCGCGAGGTACCGGAGGAGTACATCCGGCGCGCGGAGTACGAAATTGAGGTGATTGACGGTAAGGGCTACCCGTCGTACTTCCTTATCGTGGCGGAGTTGATCCGCCATGCCCGTGAGGTGGGCATCAAGGTCGGTCCGGGGCGTGGTTCCGCTGCCGGTTCTTTGGTTGCATACGCGACGTGGATTACCAATATCGACCCGATTGAGCACGGTCTTCTCTTCGAGCGATTCCTGAACCCAGAGCGCCCGTCCGCGCCGGATATCGATATCGACTTCGACGACCGCCGCCGCGATGAAATGATTCGCTACGCCGCCGATCGCTGGGGCGAAGACAAGGTGGCGCAGGTGGTCACCTTCGGTACGGTGAAGACCAAGCAGGCTCTGAAGGACTCGGCGCGTGTGCAGTTCGGTCAGCCGGGTTACCAGATTGCAGACCGCATTACTAAGGCGCTGCCACCTGCGATTATGGCTAAGGACATTCCGCTGAGCGGCATCGTCGACCCGGAGCACCCACGCTACGGCGAGGCCGCCGAGGTTCGTCAGCTTATTGAAACCGACCCGGATGTGGCTCGAATTTACGAGACAGCCCGTGGTCTCGAGGGCGTCGTTAGGCAGACCGGCGTGCACGCCTGTGCCGTGGTAATGGCGTCGGTGCCACTCTTGGATCACATCCCGATGTGGAAGCGACAGGCTGACGGCGCGATTATCACTGGCTGGGACTATCCGGCGTGTGAGGCCATCGGTCTGTTGAAGATGGACTTCCTGGGTCTTCGAAACCTGACGGTTATCGGTGACTGTATTGAGCACATCAAGTCCAACCGAGGCGAGACAGTTCTGCTCGATGACCTTCAGACCGATGATCCGAAGGTCTATGAGCTGCTGTCGCGCGGTGACACCCTCGGCGTGTTCCAGCTCGATGGTGGCGGCATGCGTGAGCTGCTCAAACGCATGCAGCCAACGGGCTTCGACGACATCGTGGCATCGCTGGCGCTGTACCGTCCGGGGCCGATGGGTGTGAACGCGCACTTTGACTACGCGGATATTAAGAATGGTCGCAAGCCTTATAACGCCATCCACGCGGAACTGGATGAGCAGCTGAAAGAAATCCTGGAAGAAACACACGGCCTGATCGTGTACCAGGAGCAGATCATGAAGATCTCGCAGAAGCTGGCGAATTACACCGCGGGCCAAGCAGATGGTTTCCGTAAGGCCATGGGTAAGAAGAAGCCCGAGGTGCTGGCCAAGGAGTTCGTGAACTTCGAAGGCGGCATGTTGGAGAATGGTTTCTCCAAGGATGCTGTCCAGAAGCTGTGGGATATTATTCTGCCCTTCGCCTCGTACGCGTTTAACAAGTCTCACGCGGCGGGCTACGGCCTGGTGTCCTACTGGACCGCGTATCTGAAGGCCAACTACACCGCTGAGTACATGGCGGCGCTGTTGACCTCGGTGGCGGATGATAAGAACAAGCTGGCTATTTATCTGTCGGACTGTCGCCACCTTGGCATTAAGGTGCTGCCGCCGGATGTCAATGAGTCGGGTATGGACTTCGAGCCGGTCGGTGAGGATATTCGCTTCGGCCTTGGCGCTATCCGCAACGTCGGCCATGATGTGGTCGCGTCGATTGTGAAGACGCGCGAGGAGAAGGGCAAGTTCACGTCGTTCTCGGACTACCTGGACAAGATTGAGACGCTGCCGTGTAACAAGCGCATCACCGAGTCGCTGATTAAGGCCGGCGCTTTCGACTCGCTGGGGCACCCACGAAAGGGCCTTGCGCTCATTCACGAAGAAGCCATTGACTCGGTGCTGTCGACCAAGAAGGCTGCAGACAAGGGACAGTTCGACCTGTTTGCGGGCTTCGGTGGGGAAGAGGACACCGGATCGGAGAGCATCTTTGAAATCCGTGTGCCGGATGAAAAGTGGGATCGCAAGCACGAGCTGACCCTGGAACGAGAAATGCTGGGCCTCTATGTCTCCGGTCATCCACTCGATGGGTTCGAAGAATCGCTGGCCGCGCAGACCGATACCGCTTTGACCACGGTCGTCGGTGGGGAAGTCGCTAACAACACCGAAATCACTATTGGTGGCATTGTCTCTAGCGTTGACCGTCGCGTGAATAAGAACGGCCAGCCCTGGGCGATTATCGGTATTGAGGACCACAACGGCGCGCGCGTGGAAGTTATGGCTTTTGCGAGAACCTACGCGATGATTGCCACCAGCATTGCTGAAGACGCCATCGTGCTTATTCGTGCCCGCGTTCAGTACCGCGATGACCGCATGAGTGTGGTCTGTGATGACCTGAAGCTGCCGGATCTTGGCCGTAATGGCTCCACTTCGGCGCCGCTGCGTCTGACCATGCGCACTGATCAGTGCACTCCGGAGATGATTGCCAAGCTGAAGTCAGTACTGCTGGACAACCCAGGCGACTCCGACGTTTACCTCAAGCTTGTCGACGGCGATTCCCACACCACTTTGGTTCTCGGCGAGCACTTGCGGGTCGACCGGGACGCCAGCTTGATTGGTGATCTGAAGGCGACGATTGGGGCCAGCATTTTGGGGTAGCTTATCGTGGCCCTGATTGTCGCAACCGGTTGTATGACCGAGTAGAGTCATAGCTCATGAGTGAGAATTCTGTGCCTGCTTCCCAGACCGAACGCCGACTTGTCCACGCGGCCGATATTCAGATTGCGCAGGCACGAATTTCTTCGGTTATTGCGGCCACTCCGCTGCAGTTCAGCCCACGTCTTTCCGAAATCACCGGTGCTAAGGTATTCCTCAAGCGGGAAGACCTCCAGGACGTGCGCTCGTACAAGATTCGCGGTGCCTACAACGCCATGGTTCAGGTCACCGACGAAGAGCGAGCAGCAGGCGTCGTTGCGGCATCTGCAGGAAACCACGCTCAAGGCGTGGCATATGCCTGCCGCCAGCTGGGTATTAAGGGGCGCATCTATGTGCCCAATGCCACGCCGAAGCAGAAGCGCGACCGTATCGCTTACCACGGCCGCGATGCCGTTGAGATTGTCGTTGTCGGGGACTCCTTCGATGAGGCCGCCGCTGCGGCGCGTGCTGACGCACAGCGCACTGGTGCCACCATGGTGGAGCCATTCGACTCCTTCAACACCATTGTCGGACAAGGCACTGTCGCAGCTGAAATTATTGCGCAGCTCTCCGGCCAGGGGTTGACTCTGGATACCATCTGCGCACCGGTCGGTGGCGGTGGTCTGCTCAGCGGTGTCACCTCTTACCTGTCGGATATGTCGCCGAACACCCAGGTCATGGGTGTGGAACCTGCGGGTGCGGCCTGCATGCGCGCAGCCCTGGAGAACAACGGCCCGATTACGCTGGGGCACACCGATCCGTTCGTCGATGGCGCCGCGGTGGCCCGTTTCGGTGACCTGCCATGGCACATCCTGGAGGCCAACCGCAACCGCGTTCATCCGATGATTGCGCCGGAGGGCGCGGTCTGTGAGGCGCAGCTGGATCTCTATCAGAACGAAGGGATCATCGCTGAGCCGGCCGGTGCGCTGTCTGTGGCAGCTCTGGAGCAGATGCAGTTTGAACCGGACGAGGTTGTTGTCTGCATCATCTCGGGCGGTAATAACGACGTGCTGCGCTATGCCGAGATCATGGAGCGCTCGCTGGTCTACCGCGGCCTCAAGCACTACTTCCTGGTCAACTTCCCGCAGAAGCCCGGCCAGCTGCGTATGTTCCTCAGCGATGTTCTCGGCCCGGATGACGACATCTCGCAGTTCGAGTACCTCAAGCGCAACAACCGCGAAACTGGCGCGGCTCTTGTCGGTATTGAGCTACGTCGTGCCTCTGACCTCGAGGAATTGCTGGCACGCATGGATGCCTCGCCGCTGAAGTGCCGCCGACTGGTACCCGGCACACCAGAGTATGACTTTTTGACCTAGACTTGCTGGGTCCAGCTGGGAAACCTCCGAGGAAGTCCTCCCAGCTCCGTTAATTAAATGAATCTTTTCGAGCAAGCTTTGTAGCGAAGGGGAGCGTCCACCCACTATGACTGGGGCAAGCAGTGTCGACCAGGGTGTCCGAGTGGAAAATACCGTGACTGTCGAAATGTGGCTGGCTGCCGCAGAGCAGGACCTGGCCACCCGGATTCCAGGGCTGTTGGAATCTGCCACACAGGCCAAAGTTGAGCCACTGTTTGTCTGGTCAGGGCTGGCGATGGACGAGGTTGAGCGTATCGACCGCTTCCTGGGAACGCTCCTGGCCCATCATCTGGCGGGCGGTACTGCCGCCGATATCGAAGCTGCGAAGAGTGTCGTTGACAATCACCCGCTGGTCACCCTTGCCTCGCTGGTAGGACGCGCCGCGCGTGTTGCGTCGGCAAGCGAAATGTGGCTGGACTGGCCAGCCGCTCTGCAGCTGGATCCAGACGCTGACACTACCGGCGCGCTCATCGAGCACCTCGCCGCCGCAGTGCCGACAATGCTGGCCAACGCTGGTTTGCCTAACGACGTCGACAGCAACCAAGCCGACGCGGATCCGCTGCAGCGGGCAGCGCAGGTGCTTCTGCTGCACGCGGGAGTGCAGCTGTCAGTGATGCCACTGATTATCGAGCGCTGCGAGGAACTTGCCGGGGTAGCGGAGCTATCCGACCCTTCATCAAATGACCTGGTACAGGCGCTTTCGAAGGTTCATCCGCTGCTCGAGGAGCTGCTGACCGAAATCGCAGAGGCGGAAGATGGTGTCTACCCGCTGGCGCTGCGTCAGCTGGCCAGGACGGCACCTCGTCAGGCACACAAGTTGTTTAAGGCAACCCTCGGCTACGCCATTGCCACCGCTGCCGATCCGGCCAACTGGGAGGCCCGGGAAGAACTCGGCCAGCTCGATGCGGGGCTGCCGCCTATTCTGGTGGCCGCTGCGCGTGAAGAGCTGCGTATGCGTCCGGCGGGTACTGCGAATCGTCGTGAAGCGGTGGGCGTGGTGGCAACGACCGGCCGCCCGCAGCTGTACTTCGATGAGCTGACGCAGACCGTTGGCGTACAGCTACCGACGCCGCTGGATCCGGCGGGACGGACCTGGCGTGTCACCTTCGGCGGCACGGTAGCAACGACGCCGGTGGTGGGCCTGCAGGATTCGCTGCCGCGTCCAGTGGTGACCATCGATGAGCCGGTGCGCGATGTGCTGGTGGAAATTGGCGATGAGAAGCACTGGCGAGTCCCTGCGATTAGCACTGAGGACCCAATTCTCATTTTCGGTGCCGACGGTCAGTCAGTCACAGACAAGGTCTCGCTACACTCGACGTCCGCTACGGTGGTCTACCCGGTTGATGCCACACTCGTTGACCCCGTTACGGGTGCTGAGGTGCCATTGCTATCGGACCCGCGCCCATTTAACTGGGAGTTGTGGCAAGTCGCTGAGATCGATCTTCGCGATGTTCATGCAGTTCAGGTTCGTCGGTCTGGGGCGGCTGGCGAGGTTCGCTCGGCATCACCGCAGCGTCAACCGCGAATGACCATGCCCCACGCGCGTCTCGACGGCACGGTGTCTGCCTACGGCACCCCGGTTTACGCCGGTGGTCCGGTCGCTGTGTTCCCGCCGACGCTGTCCGGTAAGGACGAGTCCTGGCGCGCCATCGTCACCGATTTTGGTGGCTATGGTGCGTTTACCACGGATTCCGTCATGGTCTATGACCTCGAGGTGCCCGCCGCGGGTGGCGAGGTTGAGATCCTTACCGATGATGATTACCCGTGGGTCGGCGAGTTCGTGGTTCGCCTGGTCAATCCGCGTGGCCGCAGCTTCCAGAAGCACTTCGCCATTGCGGAGCAGGCAGACCTCACGATCACTTACAGCGGTGGTGGTGACGGATTCCGCATCCCAACCATCGACGGTCTGAGCCCCGCCGACATCCGCGTTGTCTCCGGCGACAAGCCGCTTGACGCCGAGCCCGCTATCGTGCGCCTCGGGGCGGACGAAGTCACAGGTACCGTCGAGCTTTCCACCGACGAGGGCGCATGGCTGCAGTTGCAGGTCACGCCAGGCACGCTGCAGTTTGAGGTTCCGCTTGCCGACGAATCCGTCGCCCGCCGCACCACTACATTGGTCACCCGCCCGAAGCGTGTCGATGCCTTCGGCAAGATTGTCGTCAGTGCCCCGGGCGAGTTGCGCCATGCGCATGTTGCAGTTTCCAGCGGTGAGCGCGACATCTGTCGTGTCCCCATCAAGCGTTTCGGCGATACTGGCTACGCGGAGTTCGGCAAGTTTGCAGACCGTATCTCCCTGCTGAAGGCTCTGCGCATCAGTTTGGACTGGACACGTGTGACGGGACGGAAGCGCCTGTCTGTACCACTGGTGGAGGCTTCCTCCCGCGATGCCATCCGCCAGATTGCCTTCAACGATGAAGCCACTGACATCATCGAGGTTGATGTCGCTGACGACGTTTCGCACTTGCCGATGACCCTGTGGCTCTGGGCCGCCGGTCAGCCGTGGCGCGAACCCGTCGCCCTCGAAGTCGTGGAGGGCGAATGCGAGCTTCCCGACGAGCTCCGCGGCCTCGGCCCATTTGTCGCGCAGGTGACTCTCGGTGTGGAAAAGGAACGCCACCCGCAGTGGCCGGCGGCCGGGTCGACCATTCTGAATCATGTCGATGATGCAGAGGCTATCGACCTCGATGGCGAGGACACCGATCCCGTTGCTCGCGCGCAGGAACTGTGGGGCGAGCTAAATCAGGATCAGCTCGCACGTTTGTGGACACTACTGGCGACCTTGCGGGCTGGTCGTGCAACCGACATGGCGCAGGCGAATCCGCTGCTGGCCGCACCTAGGTTGGGTGCGATCTTGTGTGCCGAACCACGCGCCGGTCTGGCAGCGTTGAACCGTTCAGTCATCGCGCTCGACGATCAGCCGGGTATGTTTATCGCCTCCGGACTCGTGCTGGGAGACTTCAGCGCTACTAAGCCAGTGCCGGGGCGTCGCCGTGTGCCGTGGCTCGGTGCATTGGCAGCATTGGCGGATCTCACTGATGAGAGCGTGGACCGTTCTCGTCAGCTGGACTACCTGCGCACAACTGGTGGCCAGGGACTGCTGGACATTGCTGCCAGCGGCCAGGACACCACCCTGGAGTCCGCTACTATCGACCAGAGCTCGGTGCAGATTACCTCGCTGCCGGAAGCACAGGCCAGCGCTATTCTGTCGCAGGTCTTTGATCCTTACCGCATGGTCCCGGGTCCGCTGACCGACGATGACGCTCGCTTCACCGCAATCTACGAAGTGGTACGCAATCGTGCTGAGATTGTGGAATCCGGTGTCATGACCCAGCTTGCCGCCGCCTCTCGGGTGTTGTTTAAGACGGTATCGAAGGCGTCTCCACGACTGCGCAAGGCGGTCAATGTGCGCTTCCACAAGCTCGACGGCATCGATGCGGATGATCCTTCGCTGCACTGGACTCTGGTGCCGGGAACGTCACTGCTTATTGCAGTGGCTGCCCGCGTATTGGCTCGTACTCAGGCTGAGAACTCTGATGCCAGTGTCGCCGCTGTCCGTGAGCTGATTCCGATGTGGGCTCAGCTGGCGGACCTGGTTCCGACGTTGGTGATGAGCGATATTCTCATCGCAGACGCGTTGGTGGCTCACGTCCTCCACGGTGATGTCACCGAGTTGCCGTGGCCAGCACCCGAGTCGGGTGCGGCGGATGAGGAAGAGTCCGACACCGAGGCTGAAAATCCGGCTGACTAGCTGAGCGAGACGACAGCGTAGCCCCACGCTGGAAGCGAGATTTCGGGACCAGCAGCTTCGTCATTGACGATGCTGGCTGCTGCGTCCTCAAAAGTGTGTAGCAGGTGGGCGGAACCGAACTCGGAATCCAGGCTGACGCTGGTTTCGGCGTCGGAGAAATTCGCAACCAAAGCGACAGTTTCAAAGGCATCCGAGTTTCGGGCACCCATTTCGCGCTCATCCTGGCTGCGCACAACGACGAGGCAACGATTGTCCTCGTCATACTCAGTCACTACAGATGCCGACCACGGAGTGCGAAGCGACGGGTGTGACTTCCGCAGCGCGAAGAGATCGCGGTAGGCCGCCAGAATAGTGGCGTGCGAGCCCTCCGAGACCTCCTGCCAATTGAGCTTCGAGCGGTTAAAGGTCTCTGGATCGGATGGGTCGGATACCTCCTTCGGATCCCACCCGGCACGGGCAAACTCACGTAGGCGTCCCTCGCGCGTGAGCCGCTGCAGCTCCGGATCTTCATGGGAACAGAAGAAAGCAAACGGGGTAGAGGCGCCCCATTCCTCACCTTGGAAAAGCATCGGGGTGAAAGGACTGCAGGCGATAACTGCTGCCTTTAAAACCTGCTGCGCCGGAGTGAGGTTCATCGACGGACGGTCACCGACAGCGCGGTTTCCCGTTTGATCATGTGTGGTCGTGTACGTTACGAAAGCATGCATGGGCTGTACAGACAGGTCGAAGAGACGACCATGAGTGCGACCACGGAACGTCGACATTGTGCCCGTATGCCAGAAGCCAGTTTCCAAAGCACTAGCTAGCGCTTCCACCGACCCAAAGTCTGAGTAGTAGGCGTGGTCCTCGCCAGATACTAGCGTGTGCAGTGCATGGTGGACGTCATCATCCCACTGAGCGTTGAGGCCAAAGCCACCAGCGGCGCGCGGACGGACCAAACGCGGATCATTCTGGTCGGACTCTGCAATCAAAGAACGCGGAATACCAGTCTCGGCTGCGACAGTGTCTGCGACAACCTGCATCTGCTCCAGAATGTGGAATGCGCCCTCGTCATGCAGGGCATGGACTGCGTCCAGACGAAGACCGTCGACGTGGTAATCCACCAGCCATTGGCGCACTGCATCCAAAATATACGCACGCACCTCATCAGAGTTGTCGCCAGTGAGATTGACAACCTCACCCCAACCCGTCGAACCACCAGCGGTGTAGGGACCGAAAAACCCCACATAGTTGCCGTCTGGGCCAAAGTGGTTAAAGACCACATCCAAGATGACAGCCAAACCCTTTCGGTGGCACGTATCAACTAGCTTCTGTAGACCCCGCGGGCCACCGTAGCCCTCGTGCACGCTGTGCCAGGACACACCGTCATAGCCCCAATTGCGGTCACCGCCGAAAGGCTGCACTGGCATCAGCTCAATGTGTGTTACCCCCAGCTCAATCAGGTGGTCTAGATGTTCCACCAAACCTTCGAAATCACCAGAATCGCTGAAGGTGCCCACATGCAGCTCATAAATCAGACCTCCTGGCAGAATCCGGCCCGACCAGGCCGAGTCCTTCCACTTATAGGCACCCAGGTCAACGACCTCGGAGAAACCATGCGGACCATCCGGCTGCGACTGGGAACGCGGATCTGGCAGCGGTATTGTCCAGTCACCGACAGCGGGGGAGGAGCCGTCCCCCGATTCGTCGTCAGGCGCGCCGAATCCCGCATGTGCCCGCAGCGAAAATGCGTAGCGATCCCCCGGTGTGCGAGCCACATCAGCTTCAAACCAACCAGAGTTGGCGCCGTAGTCATCGGTCGCGTCAGCGATGGGATGCATATCAAAAATCGCCGGCGCGTCAGGATTGCCCAACAGCAGACGAACTTCGGAAGCGTACGGGGCCCAGACTCGGTAGTTGCTCATGGGCACCATGGTAGGTCAGTCAGCGGATGGGCACAGGGAAACGTTTTCGAACACCGCGGATTCGAGGGGAGTCAAAGGTGAGGTCGAGAAAAGTACCGAGCGGCGGTGATTGGGTGTGCACTAAGCCCATAGGCAACAATGGACACTATGACCACCGAGCCATCCACTTCGACCGAAGCGACGCAGAATCAGCGTGACATCGAGCTGATTGTCCCCGCCGACGGTGACATCGTCACGAATGAAATCGAGATTAAGAAATCTCGCTTCATTACGTGGATCGCGCGTGCCGACGACGAAGACAGCGCCCGAGAGGTCATCAATTTGGCCAAGGCGGAGTACCCGGATGCTCGCCACCACTGCAGCGCATACATTCATGAGGTCGTCGGAGGGAATCGGGTGGAGCGATCCTCAGATGACGGTGAACCTGGTGGCACGGCAGGGCGCCCGATGCTCGATGTGCTCCAGGGCTCTGGAATGACGAATGTCACCGCCGTAGTGATCCGCTATTTTGGCGGCATCAAATTAGGCACGGGTGGGCTTGTGAGGGCCTATTCGGATTCGGTCTTAGAGTGTCTAGAAAAAGTCACGCGCATGCGACGCGTGCAAAGAGCCTTGAGGGTAGTGAGTGTCTCCGCCGCAGATGCCGGTCGCATCGAAGCGGAATTGCGTGCTCGTGGTTATGAGATCGTGGAAACGCGGTGGGGCCAGAACGTGGAGTTTTCCATCGCGGTGACTGCCGATGGGATTGCCCAGCTTGACGGCGAAATGCAGGCGCTGACTAAGGGAGCTAGCGAGCCGTCTACGGACGGTGGCGAAATCTGGTGGGAGCTGCGCGCTTAACAGCCACTAACCCTGGTTCGGGGATTCCTCGCCGTTGTGTGCGCCGCGATGGCGCTTGAGAATTTCCACCAGCTCGTCCTTATTTTCCGCAATCTTTTCTGGCCGACCGAAGACGCAGACTGCCGCGACAGTAGCACCGTCTTCCTCCACTGCGATAGAGACACCGTCAACGCCACCGCCTTCGGCAATACCCGGGGCAGCACAGACGCCGGTCTCTGCGATTTCCCCGGCCTGGCGGAGGAAATCATCCACATAGACCTGGTCTTCCGGCCGCGCGGAGTTCAGGTAGGACCACAGTTCGCGCTTTTCAAACCGACTCATCAAAACCCAACCTGCAGAGGTGCGCAACAGCGAGCGCGGCAGGAAGTTCTCCGTCAGGTACTGGTAGCGCATGGATTCACCGACGGTTTTGAGGTAGAAAAGCTTGCCACCAACCGGCAGTGCCAGCACGGTAATCAAGCCAGTTTCGTTGTGAATCGCCTCGAGCTCAGCCGTCGGAACGTTGACCATGCGACGACCGGCCATGACATTGAGCAGAAACGGCGCCATGCCGAGCGTGTAACGCTTGTTGGACTCGTCAAGGTAACCTGTCACAGTCAGACCGTTGACAAGGCCCTGCGTGGTACTGAGCGGATAGTTCAGCGTGTGGGCGATGTCAGTGAGGGTTAGACCTTCGTTAGAGCGCGCAACGAGTTCGAGGATCGCCGCAACGCGGTCGACCATGCGGTGGCGGGGGCGGACAGTTTCTGTCATAGGACTAACACTAGCAATCAACCTACGCCATTGTGTTAATTACCTACCCAAATAGGAATATCTAGCAGGTTTGCTATAGCTGTAGAAATTTTTCCCGAATTGTACGCCCTATCGACCTATGCGATGCGTCAGGGCGACCAGAACGCTCTAATATGTACTCCATGAGCTATCTTCAGCCCCAACCTCAGAACCCCATTGAGCTCCGCAAGAACGCGGTGCGAAAGTACTCCCGCAATGCCGTTGTATGGGCAGGCAGTGGTGTCGTCGGCGGTGCAGTGCTCGGACTTCTAGCCGGAAGCATGTCTCTATTCCTCATCCTGGCAGTAGTCGGCCTGGTCGGTGGTTTTCTCAATTGGCAAAAGGTTCAGCGGATTGTGAACTACAAGGATCCGCAGTAAATGCCTGCTCAGCAGCAATTGTCTACCGAGCCAGTGCGTATTGATGCCTGGATTTGGGCGGTCAGGTTGCTGAAAACTCGCTCATTGGCCGCAGATGCGTGCCGTGGCGGCCACGTCAAAGTCAACGGCGAAGCCGTGAAACCCTCAGTTCTAGTCGTCCCAGGGGACAGAGTGCGACTGTGGGCAAACCACCGCGAACACATTGTTGAGGTCACCAAGACGGTGAAGAAGCGGGTCGGAGCTCCGGTGGCCAGGCAGTGCTATATCGACCACTCTCCGCCACCGCCTCCGAGGGAGATTCTCGCATCGATGCCGATGCGCGATCGCGGTGCCGGGCGGCCTACGAAGCGCGATCGCCGTCAGCTCGATCGTCTTCGGGGACGTCGCTCATAGGCATCCCGGCCTCCGCTAGTTGCTGCAACCGTGCGCGCAAACGGGCTGGTCGACGCTTCGGGTTATGGCTGGTATCTGCAGTGGCCTTGATGTGCTTTTCACCGCGAGCCGCTAGTAGTAGGTCATCGATAACACGCACATGGCCTGGGTTAAAGCGGTACTTCATGGCCTTGCTTACCGCACTGAGGCGCTGTGGATTAAGTAGCTCTCGCAGCTGCCCGACAGTGCGAATGCCATTGCGCTCCAGCAGTTCTTCTGCCCAGCCGTAATGTTCTGATTTCGATCGGGGCGCATCTGGAAGCAGCATCGTCAGCACGCCGGGTAGGGTTTCCTCAGTCACCACAATGTCATCGGCTGTGGTCTTTGCCGGAGCTGAGGGCTGTTTGCCCTCTCCCTGCGCGGAATCGTCCGGCGTGGATTCCTCCAGCACGGCAACGACTTGGTCGAACTGCTGATCCGCGAGCTCAATAAGGCCAGCGGCCAGCGCAAAAGCTCGATCAATCCGCGGGTCTGTCGCTCCCTCAGGGGCCTTATAGCGAATATCGTGCTCAAATTCCGCCCACGCATGCTGCAGCACAGTGCGCAGTTGCACCTCAAACTGCATATCCGCATATGGAGCTAGCTCTGACGGCGCCGCCGTCGACACCTTGCAGATCAAGTGCTGGGAGCCGTATCCCAACCGGCCGCTGATTCGTGTCTCCGCGGTTTTGTCAATCCTACGCAGCACAGTCAGCGAATCTCCCAGCGCATCCATGATCGCGGGAATCTCCGTCGAATGGTACGTGGTTACACGCACACCGATGATGTCGTGGATATCGTGCCACGGGTCAGGGTAGACGTAGCTGCCATCCGCTTCACGACGCAGGGCCTTCTGCCGCAATGAGCGGAAAGACTTCACCCGCGCCGTGACATTGTCAAAGGCCAAACCGGCATCGGAGAGAATCTCTTTAATCGCATCGACAAAGTCCTGCGCGGCGGTGGGGTGCCGAGTTGCCCACGAGTCGTACTTCGACTGCAGCGCACGTGTAACCTCTCGATCCTCCGCCAACTGAGCCTTGCGGGTCTGATCGCGGGAACCGTCGGCAAGCGAATCCTTCATGCGCTTAGTCGTCATCGTCCTCGCGTACCAGCAGTGCTACTGGGAAGGAGCTGAACAGAGAAGCCACGGCGATGGTGCCCGACCAGGTATGGCCGGTGAAACGGTCGGTCCAAAACCCCTTGGGAAGTGTCACTGTAGTGTCGCCCCAACCGCCTTCGCGCTGCAGCCCCAGCGGACGGCGCGTCACCAGCGCGATAACATCTTCCGGCTCGCCCTTCGGTCCACGCGCCGCGCCGACCAGATGACGCTCGCCCACACCAACGGCGAATACTGGCTGGTAGGCACCGCCGACGAAGGACTCCGGGCGCTCCGCACGTAGCTTCACGCCGTGGTGAGTCACCATCAGCTTTGCGACGTCCGCATCGGCATCCGTAAAGTCCTCCGGCAGCTCAGCTGGGTGCTCTGGACTCTTAGTTACCGACGTGACCTCATCGCGAGCAACCTTATCCAGCGCCGCGACGCGCGCATCGTAGTCGACGAACCGGCGGTTGTCGGGATCAACCAGGGAGTCCTCTGTGAACTCCGTCCCCTGGTAGGTATCGGGGATGCCGGGGCCGACAAGCTGGAGGAGTTTGCGCGACAGAGACGTGGTCAGGGCAGCTGGCGCAATGGAGCGGACGAACTCTGTGATGGAGTCGGTCAGGGGGCCGTCGAGAAGCGCGTCGATCCAGCTGCGAATGCCGAGTTCGAACTCCTCGACCGGCTCCGTCCAGGAGGTGTGCACATCTGCCTCGCGGATGGCCTTAATGGCGTAGTCGTGGAGGCGTTCGCGCAGTTCATCGGTAATTACGCCGTCGGTCGGCCAGACTCCGATGATGTTCTGCAGCAGGAAGTAGCCGGTGGCATCGTCAGGGGCGGGGGTGATGGCCATCCAGTTGCGGACATTTTCAGCCCAGTCGCCGGAGACATCGGAGAGCTGGAGAATGCGGGCGCGGACATCTTCGCCGCGCTTGGTGTCGTGCGTGGACAGCGTGGTCATGGTTCGTGGCCAGAGGCGAGCACGTTCCGACTGCAACAGGTGGAACTCCGCCGCAGACATGCCGTAGCGACCGAGATCACCGCCGACTTCGTTTAGGCTGATCAGGCGGCAGGCACGGTAGAAGGTGGTGTCTTCGACACCCTTTGCCATGACCGCACCACAAACCTGAGCGAACCGCGTGGCGGCCTCACCACCGGCTACCAAACCTGCCGAAATGAGGTCGAGGGCAAAGACACGCGAGGGGAAACGCGCTGCCATCTCACCAATGACCGTGGAAGCCACTCGCGACAGGGAGACATAGTCCGAACGGTAGACAGGCATGGCAGCGACCAGCTTGCAGATGGTGTCGATAAGTACCTCATCGCTGACGCTGGTACCGTTGATAGACCAGTTATCGCGGCGCAGGGCACGTGCTAGACGACGGACTTCTGCAGCCAACTCGTGAGCAGCGACATCGTGCTTGAGAGCCTGCGCAGTTGCCTGCACGGCAGTCTTGTCCCAGGTTGAACCGGACTGCTGCAGAGCCAACATACTCATGGCGTCTCGGGAGTCGCGGTTGACGAAGACATTGTCGAACTCACGCAGGGCGTCGTAACCCGTGGTGCCGTCAACCTGGAGCCTCGGATCCAGTGGCTCTTCGGCACCCAGAATCTTCTCGATAACCAGCCACTTGTCATCGCCGAGTAGACGGCGCAGCTCGCTGAGGTATCCGAATGGGTTGCTGAGGCCATCTGGGTGGTCAATGCGGACACCGTCAATGATGTCCGCAGCTAGCAGCTCGCGGATGATGCGGTGTGTGTGCTCGAATACCACCGGGTTTTCCTGGCGGATGCCGGCCAGACCGTTGACGCTGAAGAATCGACGGTAGCCAATGACCCCGTCCTTCCAGTACATCAGGCGATAGGCCTGGCGATCATGTACTTCCTGCGGGGTGCCGTCCTCGGTGCCGGGGCGCACCGGGAATGCATTGTCGTAGTAACGCAGAAGTGGCTCGTCACCAGACGTGTCGAGCTCCAGCTTGTCGATATCCTCCGGGGAGCCCAGAATCGGCAACCCCATCTTGCCGTTGGCACCGTTGTCCTCGTGCCAGTCGATGTCGAAGTATGGCTCGAACTGAGAATCCTTGCCATAGGTCAGAACGTCCCACCACCAGGCATTGAGCTTGGGCTCCTCAACACCGAGGTGGTTCGGTACCAGGTCGATAATGATGCCCAGACCGGCCTTGTGCGCCACCTGCGCGAGCTTCTGCAGCTCTTCCATGCCGCCGAGCTCCGGGTTCACCGTCGTCGGATCGATGACATCGTAGCCATGGTTAGACTCCGGTACGGCGGTGAGGATAGGCGACAGATACAGGTGTGAAATTCCGAGGTCTGCCAAGTAGCCGACCTGTTCAGCCGCGTCAGCGAACGTGAAAGCGCGCCCGTTTGGGTCGGCCTTGGGGCCACGGAGTTGGAGACGGTAGGTGGACGTAATTGGTCGGCGACTCATGTTCCCCTTTATACCGCCCACCAGGAAAAGCTGCTGCCTGACCGCTGTGGCAGCAGCTAGCCCCAGAGTCTGCGCCTGCCGTCCGAATGCGAATTTCTTCTCGTGAACGTGGCCTAGAAGGGTGGCATTCCGTCATCGCCGGGCAGGGAAGTAGAACCGAACAACGGAACCGACTCACTGGAGTTGTTTCCGGCGCTGGCGCTAGGTGTCCCTTCCGCAGTGTCTCCTGCTTCGGACGCGCCATCCTCTTCCGGATTCAGCCCGAGTGCGGTGAAGAGCTCCTTCTCAGTCCAAATCTGGATTTCCTGGCCTTCGGCCTGCAGCTGTCGAGCCCTCTTCTCCTTCGACGTCACCGAATCCCACGGACCGGCGACCAAAATGGTCGTTTTCTTCGTGACACCCTTATTGATATTCGCACCTGCAAAGGCGATCTTATCCCACAGAAAGCCCTTGTCATACGGGGCAAAATCGCCGGTCAGCGTCACCCGCTGCTGGTACAGCAGGCCGCTTGGATCCGCGTCCGGATTCGGGTCTGGAATGGTGTCCGGTGTCTTGGCCGCATCCCACTTCGCATTGCGACGCGGCCGACGTGACGGCGCGGAACTGCCGGACTGCGCACCAGCACCAGTACCAGTTCCCGCGTTGGTCCCGGCGCCAGTGCTGGCGACACCAGCCGGGTCATAGCGCACCATCCGCACTCGTCCACTGCCAATCTGGCCCAAGCTCAGCGAGACCTTCTGGCTCAAATCAGCCACCGATGTTGCGCGCTGCTGCTCCATCAACCACAGCGCTACCTCAGCACATGCGACCGCATCTGCCGTCGCATCATGATGATTCTCCAGCGACGCCCCCGCGGCCTCCGCCAATGTCGGCAGCTTCAAATTGGGCAGCCCCAACTGCATCTGCCGAGCCCACATATAAGTACACGCAAAATTCAACTTCGGTGCTGGAATGCCTTCCGTCCGGCACGCCCGCGACAGGGCTGTGAAATCAAACCGCGCATTGTGAGCAACTACGTCCAAATCCCCAACGACGTCAACAAACTTCGCCAGCTGCTCCGGAAATGACGGCTCACCGGCCACATCCGCCGCCGTGATGCCATGAATCGCGACATTGGCTTCATCAAAATACTCCAGCCCCTTTGGCGGACGGCACATCCAGGAATAACGCTCCGTCACCTTCCCGCCACGCACGACCGCAACGCCAAGCTGAATAATCGAGCCGGTGTCTTCGTTCGCTGTCTCTACATCGAACGCCGCAAACGGTGCGATGTCCGACGCCGCAACCTCATCCCCCGTAGGAAGCGGTGCAAAAGGCACAGACTGCTTTACGACGTCGCCCGCGCCCTCAACCACACTCACGCCTTCGGTGACCGCCGCACGCTGTGCCACCCACGGCATCAACGTGGAAGTAAAAGCATCTGCTGAGTTGTAGAACTCCGGATTCTTGGCCATCTCCGCCACGAGGTCTGCCAGCAACTGCGCTGCTGCCTGACGATGAGGCATCACACGGGCCTTTGGCAAAGCTACTCCGAGGTCCACCGTGCCGGGGAAAAAGCGGTTGGCCGGAGTGTAGACACCGTTTTTACTTGCCGATGCGACCTCCGCAACGTCGGCAAGCGGGAGGGGCTTCGCGGGGTCGGTGCTAGCCGTGTTGATGGTGTGGGTAAGGCGGAGCCCATCTGCGGTAATAGTCACCGTGTCGCCTGTGAGCTCGAAGACGACGGCGGGCTCGGAGGATGGCGTGGTCGTAGTCATGCACTAGATGGTAGCGCCGATGGCGGATTGAGCCCCATAGAGGCTGCGGTACCTGCGGTTCTCGCCGAGTACACATGGCTTCCGACAATGTGGAAATGCCCACAAAAATAGGAATATTTATGGAGCGTTCGGACAGTGGGGGTGTCTGTACCCCTGAAAACCACATGTTTTGGGGGGTTAAATGTCCGGATGCATTTTGAGCGGGCGCTCCTTATACTTTTCGACGAACGGCGGTAACTGGTCGTTCGAGCTTTCGAGCTCAAGCGTAGGGCAAAGCGGAAACAACGTATGCCAGTGAAGCGATGAAATAAGGAGTAAACATTTTGAGCACGCATCCTGTGCACCCTGGTTCTATCTTGAACGATAATTTCCTCGAGCCGCGACACCTCTCTATCTACCGACTGGCTCTTGCCATCGGCGTGCCAAGCTCAACTCTGGAGCGCTTTCGCACCGGCCGCACTGCGGTCACTACTGACCTCGCAAATCGACTGTCCGACTACTTTGACACCGAGCCGGAGTACTGGTTGAACTCTCAGGCGGAGTTCAATATGCGCGCATCTGCGTAAGAAGACTTCACGCCAGCTCGGCTCCCGCAGTGCTGTGTTGACCCAAACCCTGTTTTGAGTTGAACTCAGAGCCGAAAAATCCCCTGTCAGTGGAAGAAAAGTCTTCCGCCGACAGGGGATTTTTGTGTAGGAACAAACCCAGGCCCAGGCCCCTACACCCAACGCGGACGCGGCTAGTGCCGCTCGATCAGCACGATGGTAGAACGGGCTGGCACGCGGAGCTCGCCTTCTGGCTCAACGATGCGCTCGCGGGTCGGGCGACCCGTGATCTCTGTGGTGTCGATGATGACTTCCCAGCTGTGTGCGTATTCGGTGCCCGGAATTTGGAACATGATGTCCTCGTGGTGAGCGTTGAAGCACAACAGGAAAGAGTCATCTTCAATCCTGTGACCTCGGCGGTCAGGCTCAGTGATGGCATCGCCGTTGAGCCAGACCATCAACGACTTGCCGAAGTCGAAGTTCCAGTCATCGGTCGTCATGACACGACCCTCATAGGTCAGCCAGGCAATGTCACGATCGTCGGTTTCCGCACCGAGCGGGCCACCGCGCAGGAAGCGGCGGCGTCGGAAGACTGGGTGTTCCGCACGCAGCTCAGTCAGGAACTGGGTGTATTCGACCAGTTCAGAGTTGGTACGAGTCTGATTCCAGTCGACCCAGGCCAAACGGTTGTCCTGGCAGTAGACGTTGTTGTTGCCCTTCTGGCCACGTCCCATTTCGTCACCGTGGCTAATCATCGGAGTGCCCTGGGACAGCAGGAGAGTGGTCAGGAAGTTACGATGCTGGCGAGCGCGCAGCGAAATGATGCGCTCGTCGTCGGTCGGGCCTTCCACACCGCAGTTCCACGAACGGTTGTGGGACTCGCCATCGCGGTTGTCCTCGCCGTTGGCCATATTGTGCTTCTCGTTGTAGCTGACCAAGTCATTGAGAGTAAAACCGTCATGCGCGGTCACGAAGTTAATCGACGCAGTTGGGCGGCGGTCATTGTTTGCATACAGGTCCGAGGAACCGGTGATACGTGAAGCGAACTCGCCGAGCGTGGATGGCTCACCGCGCCAGAAGTCGCGGATAGTGTCGCGGTACTTACCGTTCCATTCAGTCCACTGCGGTGGGAAGTTACCGACCTGGTAGCCACCTTCGCCGACATCCCACGGTTCTGCGATGAGCTTGACCTGGCTGACAATCGGATCCTGCTGCACCAAGTCAAAGAAGGCAGAGAGGCGATCCACATCGTGGAATTCTCGAGCCAGGGTGGATGCCAAATCGAAGCGGAAGCCGTCGACATGCATCTCGGAGACCCAGTAGCGCAGCGAATCCATGATGAGCTGCAGCGAGTGCGGGTGGCGCACATTCAGGGAGTTACCGGTGCCGGTGTAGTCCATGTAGTGCTGGCGATCGCCTTCGACCAGGCGGTAGTAGGCCTCGTTGTCGATGCCTCGGAAGCAGATGGTTGGGCCCATGTGGTTGCCCTCGGCGGTGTGGTTGTAGACCACGTCGAGGATAACCTCAATGCCGGCATCGTGAAATGCGCGCACCATGCCCTTGAACTCGCTGACTGCTCCGCCTGGCTTTTGGGAAGCCGAGTAGTCCTGATGTGGTGCTAGGAAACCGAAGGTGTTGTAGCCCCAGTAGTTGCGTAGCCCCTTTTCGCGCAGGTGGTCGTCCTGGAGGAACTGGTGGACCGGCATCAGTTCGATAGCCGTGACACCAAGGTCCTTGAGGTAGTCAATAATCGCCGGATGCGCGAGACCGGCATAGGTACCACGTAGCTCCTCCGGAATATCCGGGTGAGTCATGGTCATGCCCTTGACGTGGGCCTCGTAAATCACGGTCTCGTTGTACGGCGTGCGAGGTGCGCGGTCAGCGCCCCAGTCGAAGAATGGGTTGATGACCACGGAGGTCATGGTGTGTCCCAGGCTGTCCTCGGTGTTGCGCTTCGAGTGGTCATGAATGTCATAGTTGAACAGTGATGGGTGACCGTCGAATTCGCCGTCGAAAGCCTTGGCGTATGGGTCGACCAGCAGCTTGTTGGGGTCGCAACGCTTACCGTTGGCCGGATCGAATGGGCCGTGTACGCGGTAGGCGTAGCGCTGGCCCGGCATGATGGACGGGATGTAGCAGTGCCAGATATGCGCATCGACTTCTTCCAACTCAATGCGTGTTTCTTCGCCTTCGGCGCTAATCAGACAAAGCTCAACCTTTTCCGCAACGTCGGAAAAGAGTGCAAAGTTGGTGCCAGCGCCGTCGTAGGTAGATCCGAGCGGGTAAGGCTCACCCGGCCATACTTGATAATCGCCGACTGTATTTGCTTGGTTCATGTGACTACCTTAACCGTTTTGTAAAAAACATGAGCCTTTTTCGGTCCCGTGTGGGCGCGCCATCCGTCCCATCTGTCGAGCGCAATTCGCAAAAACGACCCCCAGGGAAAAATTCGAGTCGAACGATTAAGAGCATAAACTTCGCGTGAAAATAAGTATTTAACCCTGCAAGTGGGCAATTTGACACTCTAAACGCACCTTGGCGGGCGCCGAATCCCCAGTATTCGCGGTCACCAACGCGCGAAGATCCCCAAAGGCCTTTACTTTTGGAGTTATGAGTCCACGAACCATTGGTGTAACGGAAGTAGCGTTCCGAGACGCTCATCAGAGCCTCATGGCAACGCGAATGGCTATGGAAGACATGGTCGATGTCTGTGAAGAAATGGACAAGGCCGGTTTTTGGAGTGTGGAGTGCTGGGGCGGCGCAACCTTTGACGCCTGCATCCGCTTCCTTAATGAAGATCCCTGGGAGCGCCTGCGGACATTCCGCAAGCTGATGCCGAACAGTCGCCTGCAGATGCTGCTGCGCGGCCAGAATCTTCTCGGTTACCGCCACTACGAGGACATGGTGGTTGACAAGTTCGTCGAGAAGTCCGCTGAAAACGGTATGGACGTATTCCGTGTTTTCGACGCGCTCAACGACCCACGCAATCTCGAGCACGCCATGCGCGCGGTCAAGAACGTCGACAAGCATGCGCAGGGCACGATCTGCTATACGACGTCTCCGCTTCACGACGTCGACGGGTACGTTAAGCTCGCTGGTCGTCTACTGGATATGGGGGCGGACTCCATTGCGTTGAAGGACATGGCAGCGCTGCTGAAACCTCAGCCGGCTTACGACATCATCCGCGGCATCAAGGAAACTTACGGCGAGGACACCCAGATTAACGTCCACTGTCACTCGACCACCGGTGTCACGATGGTGACTTTGATGAAAGCCATCGAAGCTGGTGCGGATGTCGTGGACACGGCAATTTCGTCGATGTCGCTGGGCCCGGGGCACAACCCGACCGAGTCGCTGGTGGAAATGTTGGAGGGAACCGACTACACCACCGACCTGAACATGGATAACCTGATCACCATTCGTGACCACTTCCGCAA
The DNA here is from genome assembly GCF_001809225.1 of Corynebacterium sp. HMSC077G07. Classification (NCBI taxonomy): domain Bacteria; kingdom Bacillati; phylum Actinomycetota; class Actinomycetes; order Mycobacteriales; family Corynebacteriaceae; genus Corynebacterium; species Corynebacterium sp. HMSC077G07. The sequence continues at coordinate 187,145 of NZ_KV796537.1, forward strand.
GGTGCGTCCGAAGTACGCAGAGTTCGAGTCGAAAACCCTGGTCAATACCGACATTTTCATGTCGCAGATTCCTGGTGGCATGTTGTCGAACATGGAAAACCAGCTCAAGGCCCAAGGCGCGGGTGACCGCGTCGAAGAGGTTATGCGTGAGGTACCGATTGTCCGAAAGGACGCCGGTTACCCGCCGCTGGTGACTCCGAGCTCGCAGATCGTCGGCACGCAAGCTGTGTTTAACGTGCTGATGGGACGCTACAAGGTTATGACGGCTGAGTTCGCTGACCTCATGCTCGGCTATTACGGGCAGTGCCCGGGTGAGCGCAACCCAGAGCTGATTAAGCAGGCAGCGGAACAGACTAAGAAGGAAGAAATCACTGTTCGTCCGGCTGATCTCCTCGAGCCAGAGTGGGACGACCTGGTCGAGCAGGCCAAGGAGCTCGACGGTTACAACGGCACCGCCGAGGACGTCCTGACCAACGCACTGTTCCCATCCGTCGCACCGGGATTCTTCACCACGCGCGGCGAAGGGCCGAAGAACGTCGGTAAGACTGCCGAACAGCTCAAGCGCGAGGCGGAGCAGGCCTCAGGTGCTGCCAATGCCATTCGCGAGCCAATTCGCTACAAGGTCACCGTTGGCGGTCGTTCGCAGACCGTCCAGGTGGAACCCGCCTAGGAACATCGGGAGAAGAGATAGCAATGTCGCAAAGTTCAGCAAACCAGCCGAATTCGGCGGATGCCGTCGCGCCGGGCGTCGATGCCTCGATGGCGGAGCGCCTGGATTATTTGGATGCTCAGCGTCGCCGTGTTGAGTCCGGTGGCGGTGAAGCCCGCCAGGCCAAGCAGCACGAACGTGGGAAGATGACTGCCCGCGAGCGTATCGACAACTTCGTCGACGAGGGCACTTTCCGTGAAACCGGGATGTTCATGACTCACCGCACCACCGACTTCGGCATGGATACTGCCGACGCGCCTGCCGACGGCGTGGTCACCGGCACTGCCGCGGTTCTCGGCCGGGCAGTACACGTGGCCTCCCAGGACTTCACGGTCATGGGTGGCTCCGCTGGTGAAACGCAGTCCCGCAAGGTTGCGGCCACCATGCGCTCTGCTGCCGACAACGGCACTCCGTTCGTTTTCATCAACGACTCCGGTGGCGCTCGCATTCAAGAGGGAATTGACTCTCTGTCGGGCTATGGCCAGGTCTTCTACAACAATGTCTGGCTATCCGGTCTGGTGCCGCAGATTTCCATCATTGCAGGTCCATGTGCTGGAGGCGCTGCCTACTCGCCAGCTCTGACCGACTTCATCATTCAGACGCGCAAGGCGCAGATGTTCATCACTGGTCCGGGTGTTATTAAGTCTGTGACCGGCGAAGAGGTCACCTCCGAGCAGCTCGGTGGCGCTGATGCGCACATGGCCAAGGCCGGCAATATCGACTTCGTTGCCGACGATGACGAGCAGGCCATCCTGATTGCGCAGAAGCTCCTAAGCTTCCTGCCACAGAACAACACGGAAGAGCCACCAATCGTGGATCCGGTATTCGACGCCGAGCCGGATCCAGAGCTACGCGACATCGTCCCCGTCGATGGCAAGAAGGGCTACGACGTCCGCGAGGTCATCATCCGTATTGCGGACAATGGCGATTTCCTCGAGTGCCAGGCGGGTTTTGCCACCAACCTGGTTGTCGGCTTTGGTCGAGTTTTGGGCCGTACCGTGGGCTTTGTCGCCAACCAACCGAACGTGATGTCCGGTGTGCTGGACATCAATTCCTCGGACAAGGGCGCAAAGTTCATCCGCTTCTGCAATGCCTTTAACATCCCGCTGGTCACCCTGGTTGACGTTCCTGGCTTCATGCCGGGCGTCACCCAGGAGCATGGCGGCATCATCCGCCACGGCGCAAAGATGCTCTACGCATACTCCGCAGCGTCTGTGCCCAAGGTGACCGTCGTCATGCGTAAGGCCTACGGCGGTGCGTACCTGGCGATGTGCTCGAAGGACCTCGGTGCGGACTACGTATTCGCATGGCCGACCGCGGAAATTGCGGTGATGGGCGCAGAGGGTGCGGTCAACGTGGTCTTCCGAAAGGAAATTGCCGCCGCGGGCGACGAGGAAGAGCAGGCGCGCGTGCGCGACGAGCGTATCGCCGAATACAAGACACGCTTCTCGACGCCGTATGTCGCCGCCTCGCGCGGACTGGTCGACGACGTGATTGACCCGGCGGAAACCCGCCTGCGTGTGGCTGACGCACTGTCGGTTCTGCGTAACAAGCGCGAGGTTCGCCCGGCCAAGAAGCACGGATTGGGGCCACAGTAATGTCTGACGGCATCGGTGAGATTAAGGAGCTGCGAGCGCTCGTCGCTGAACTGACCGACCGGTTGGATGCGACCTCGACAAGCTTGCAGAAGGCCACGGCACGCCTGAATCAGGCAGAAAGCGAGTTGGCTGAACTGCGCAAACGCGTGGACGCAGATATCCCCGAGGATACTGTCATCGCCATTTCGGCAGCGGTGTCTGCGTACCTGGGCAATCGCGGCAAGGTGAAGGCAATTCGATACAACCGCCATAAGACGTGGGCTGCGCAGGGACGCCAGATCCAGCAGCAGCGCAACCTGCGTTAGTTGGAAATTTTCGATACCCGACTTAATTGAGTCTGACTCATTGACTTTTGCTACGTGAGGATTGTTGAGCCATGAAATTGAAAGTGACTGTCGGCGGCATTGCCTACGATGTCGACGTTGAAGTAGTTGAGGAGCCCAAGCGTCTTTCGCCCATCGTGTTGGGTGGATCGTCGAGCGCTTCCGTTGAGCCGGCCACCGCTAGTGTCTCGGGTGTCTCCGCCAATTCGGTGGTGGCGCCACTGGCAGGTTCGGTCAGCAAGATTTTGGTCGAGGAAGGCCAGAAGATTGAGGCTGGGGAGGTGCTGCTCATTCTCGAGGCAATGAAGATGGAAACCGAGATTACGGCCCCGGCTGCAGGCACCGTCGGCTCTATTCATGTCGAAGTCGGCGACGCAGTGCAGGGCGGCCAGGGACTCGTCTCGATTGATTAGCCGCATTAGCCGGGGTGTAAAGATTTTGGGGTGAAGTCTTTCTAGCCCCGGTTGCTGGAAATACTTAAGGTTGCCTTAATATTTTCCTTATGAATGCCGTTCTTCTCGCCGTTTTGGTGATGCTAATCCTGGCGGTCTGCCGGGTACACGTTGTGCTAGCGCTGTTTATTGGCGCCTTAGTCGGTGGTCTTTCCGCCGGTATGGGGCTCGATGCCACAATGGTTGCCTTCCAGGAAGGCCTCTCTGGTGGTGCGAAGATTGCCCTGAGCTATGCCATGCTGGGTGCCTTTGCCATGGCAGTGGCATCCTCTGGGTTGCCCAAATTGCTGGCCGATTGGCTGATTGCCAAGATCGGTACGGAGGATGAAGGCGCTAAATCTAAGGCAGAGGCATGGACCAAGTGGGGTATGGTCGCCGGCATTTTGGCCATGGCGATTATGTCGCAGAACCTCATCCCAGTTCACATTGCGTTTATCCCGCTGATTATTCCGCCGCTGTTGCCGGTATTTAACCGCCTCAACATCGACCGTCGAATGATTACCAGTGTGATGACCTTCGGTTTGGTCACCACCTACATGTGGGTTCCGGTCGGATTCGGTTCTATCTTCCTGAACGACATCCTGCTGGGGAACATCGAGAATGCTGGCCTTGATGTTTCCAATATCAACATCATGATGACGATGGGCATCCCGGCTCTCGGCATGCTGGCCGGTCTGGCCATTGCCGTATTTTTCTCCTACCGGAAGCCACGGCATTACGAAGATCGGCCGATTGCCCAGTCCTCACACGCAGAAACCCAGTCTGACGAACCGGTGTCGAAGTACCGAGTTATCGTCGCTCTCGTTGCAATCGTGGTGACTTTCGTCGTCCAGATTGTGATGAATTCTATGGAGACCGATGCCGATCCGTTGCTGATTGGTGCACTCACTGGTCTGGCAATCTTCATGTTCACCGGCGCCGTGCGCTGGCGTGAGGCGGACGACGTGTTCACCGCCGGTATGAAGATGATGGCCCTGATTGGTTTCATCATGATTTCTGCACAGGGCTTCGCCTCGGTGATGTCGGAGTCCGGCCAGATCGAGCCGCTGGTGACCGCTACTGCAGAGCTGTTTGCGGGCAACAAGCCTGCCGCTGCATTCGCCATGCTGGTCGTTGGTCTGGTGGTCACGATGGGTATTGGTTCGTCCTTCTCGACGTTGCCGATTATCGCCATCATCTATGTGCCGTTGTGTCTGTCGCTGGGCTTCTCGCCGATGGCTACCGTCGCCATCATTGGTACTGCAGGTGCTCTAGGTGATGCTGGTTCGCCGGCATCGGACTCGACGCTCGGCCCGACGATGGGTCTCAATGCCGACGGGCAGCACGACCACATTCGCGATTCGGTTATTCCGACCTTCCTGCACTTCAACCTGCCGCTGCTGGCAGCTGGTTGGGTAGCAGCTCTGGTGCTCTAGCGCCGGGGCTTGACCGTGAGCGTGATTGTTTCAGCGGGGCTTACTGACCTGCAATCCCCTTAGTCTCCGCAACCCCCGCAATTCCGGCGATAAAGAGCTCGGTTCCCAGTGCAATGCGCTGGCGGCCGAGCTCTTTTGTCTGTGTAGCCGTATCTTCAGAGGAAATCTCGACCTCAGCGTCCTTACCGGCGGTGTTCTCGCCACTGGCATCACCATTGTCGGAAACGCCCTTGGCGCCATTTAGATTAAGCGCGATGGCTGTCTGCTGGTCGACTGTCGCACCGAGAATGAAGTACACGAGGACAGACGCGGTATCAGCCGCTGATGGGGTGCTGATGGAGGTTTCGGATGCGTTCTCCAGGACGTCGGCAAGCAGTTGTTCGGGGCGAATCGTGGCGGTGCCCGTAGCGAGCGCGGCCGAGACGACCTCGGCGCCATCCCGATGAGCGGTGAGGCAGGAGTAGAGCAGCTCGGCGACGGCTTCGATGTCGGCACGCCAATCGCCTGTGGCGGAAAACTCTGTGCAGGGAGCCAAGATGCGGTCAGCGACGGCGCCCAGCAGTGCCTGCTTGGAAGGGTAGTGCCAGTACATTGCGCCAGCGGCGGTACCCAAGTGGCGAGTCAGGCGGCGGATCGTGAGATCGCCGAGTCCGTACTCGTTGAGAATGGTGAGAGCTGCGTCGACAATGATGTCCTTGGTCAATTGCACACTGCCTACCGTAGACGAAAGAAGAATCATCTGGAAGATGTCTCAAGGCTGAAATGGGGAGCGTAAATCCGCGACACGACGGGAATTGAACCCTGTTCGACATTCTGTAGCTGCGGTATTAAGTTTGATAACTGTACAACTTCTGAAACGGTGTTCAAGTTTTATCCCCAGCCTCAAGGAGCGTCACCCCCCATGACTCAACAGCAGCAGGACATTTTGGAACTCGCCCGCGAAAAGGTGCTCGCCCGCGGAGAGGGGCTGAACTACGAGGAGACCCTGGCGGTTCTGAACCTCGATGACGACAGCATCGAGAAACTGCTGGCGCTGGCTCATGAGGTGCGCTTGAAGTGGTGCGGCGAAGAGGTCGAGGTTGAAGGCATTATCTCGTTGAAGACTGGCGGCTGCCCAGAGGATTGCCACTTCTGTTCGCAGTCGGGTCTGTTCGAGTCTCCGGTACGTTCGGCATGGCTGGATATCCCGGCTCTGGTGGACGCCGCCAAGCAGACTGCAAAGTCTGGTGCGACTGAGTTCTGCATCGTTGCTGCAGTAAAGGGGCCGGATGAGCGACTGCTCAGCCAGATGGAACAGGCCGTCGCCGCCATTCAGGCAGAGGTTGACATTAATGTGGCCGCATCGATGGGCATTCTGACGCAGGAACAGGTGGATCGCCTGGCCAAGGCTGGTATTCACCGCTACAACCACAACCTTGAGACCGCCAAGAGCTACTTCCCGCAGGTCGTGACCACCCACACTTGGGAAGAGCGCCATGACACCCTGCGCATGGTCGGCGAAGCTGGCATGGAAGTCTGCTGTGGCGGCATCCTGGGTATGGGCGAGACCCTTGAGCAGCGTGCTGAGTTTGCTCAGGACCTGGCGGCGCTCAACCCGACCGAGGTGCCGATGAACTTCCTCGACCCGCGCCCGGGCACTCCGTTCGCCGGTCGCGAGCCGATGCCAGCTAAGGATGCACTGCGTGCCATCGGTGCCTTCCGTTTGGCACTGCCGAAGACTATCTTGCGTTTTGCTGGTGGTCGTGAGCTCACCCTGGGAGACCTGGGCGCAGAAAAGGGGCTGCTCGGCGGTATCAACGCTGTCATTGTCGGTAATTACCTGACCACTCTGGGCCGTCCGGCGGAGCAGGATCTAGACATGCTTGGCAAGGTACGACTCCCAATTAAGGCTCTCAATGCAACTGTCTAAGCCTCGGACATCTAGCCCGCGCTCGCCGCGGAGTAAGAAAGTCGACTCCACAGAGCTGCTCCAGGCCATGGTGCTGGGAGATGAGCCCAAGTTCGATCCTTTTACCGGCGCCGACCTCGAAGCTGGTGAAGTGCGCGAACGCTCCTATGGTGCAAAAGCTGGACTGGAGGCGCCTCGGTTCTGCCAGCTCTGTGGGCGCCGGATGGTGGTGCAGGTGCGTCCGGACGGCTGGACTGCAAAGTGCTCGCGCCACGGCGAAGTGGACTCCGTTATGTTGGAGCAGCGATAAAAGGCGCTGGTTGTGCTAGTGCGCCATTCGGGCACGCTAGTACTGGATGTGCGCCGTGAGGTAAGTTAGTCAACTATGACTATGAAAAATACCCGAGTCCCACACGTTGAAAAGCAGAGCGTGGCAATGGCCTCGGGTATTGTTCTCTTTTCCGTTGTAACGGGAACGATAGCCGGAGTGGCCTGGGCATTCTTACGCCCCAAGCAGCAAGTGCAAATGCTCCCGGATAACCAACTAGCGATTATTCAGGAAACCGTTGACGCTGGTTTTATTGGGCTGCTCTGGTTTGTTGCTGTCACTGCCATCAGCGGCCTGGTGCTGGGAATTACTACCTTCCGAAACCGTGCCATCACGACGCCTGTGCAGATGCTCACAGCAATTGGCTGGGCAGGTTTCTCCGCGTTGATGAGCGCAGCAGTGACGTACCTCGTCGGTCAGTCGGTTGCGGCATTGCTCCAGCCGGATCTGGCGGGCATGCAGCCGGGCGATAAGTTCTCGGTGATTCCAGACTTCAAAACCTATGTAGCACTGCTCGTCGCGCCACTGGTTGCCATGCTCGCACTGTGGTCCCGGGTGTTGTTCCAAACGGACTTCACGGAAGGTAACGAGAGCGCTGCGGACAATGTTGCGGACGCAGATTCGGTCACTAAGTGAGGCAGTGAGGTTCTGCGCGGGGGCCGTCGTAAAGCACTATTTCCTACTGAACAGGGGTAGTTATTGGGAAATAGGCTTATACAAGCCTTACAATTTTGGGAAATAGGTTCGTCTTCGATGTCAGTATTCGCCCCGATTTAGGGGCTTTTTCGATATTGTGTGGCGAGCTTAGGTCTCTTGCACTTGCCCGTTTGAGTCCGCTGCGAATGCCTCCGGGGACCGTTGCCGGTAACGGTGACGGCGTTTTTTCCGGTCGTAGCCACAGCCCATTGAAGTAAGGACGTAGTTTTCCGTGAATACCAGCCTTGCGGCCAATGCTTCCAGCCTGCCGCGCCTTGAATCGGATCTGTACGAATCGGTAGTCGATAAAGATGGCCGCTACGGTGGCGTAATTGCAGATGAGCGCTGGGCCCAGGAGATTAGGCGCCTCGCCCGCGAACGCAATGCCGTAATTCTTGCGCACAACTACCAGCTGCCGGAGATTCAGGATATTGCCGATTACACCGGCGACTCCCTCGGACTTTCCCGCATCGCTGCGGAAACCGATGCTGACGTCATCGTCTTCTGTGGTGTCCACTTCATGGCGGAAACCGCCAAAATTCTGAGCCCAGAGAAGACCGTCCTCATCCCGGATGAGCGCGCCGGCTGCTCCCTGGCGGACTCCATCACTGCAGACGAACTGGCCGAGTGGAAGGCTGAGAATCCCGGCGCACTGGTGGTCAGCTACGTCAACACCACGGCAGACGTAAAGGCTCTGACCGACATCTGCTGTACTTCCTCCAACGCCGTCGACGTGGTCAAGTCCATCCCGGAAGACCAGGAGATCCTGTTCAACCCGGATCAGTTCCTCGGCGCACACGTCCGCCGTGAGACCGGCCGCGACAACATCAAGGTATGGGCTGGTGAGTGCCACGTCCACGCCAACATCAATGGTGAGGAACTCGCGCACCGCGCGGAAGAGAACGCCGATTCGCAGCTGTTCATTCACCCGGAGTGCGGTTGCGCGAACTCTGCGATTTACCTCGCAGGTGAAGGCACCATCGAGCCCGAGCGCGTGCAGATGCTCTCCACCGGCGAGATGCTGACCGAGGCGCAGAAGCTGAAGGAGAACAAGCCCAACGGCAAGGTGCTCGTGGCCACTGAGGTGGGCATGCTCCACCAGCTGCGCAAGGCCGCACCGGATGTCGACTTTGAGCCGGTCAACGACCGCGCTTCCTGCTCGTACATGAAGCTCATCACTCCGGCGGCTCTGCTGCGCTGCCTCGTTGAGGGCACTGATGAAGTCGATGTCGAGCCGGATGTCGCCGACAAGGCGCGCGCTTCTGTCGAGCGCATGATCGCCATCGGTAACCCAGGCGGAGGCGAGTAACACGTTTGGTCTGCGCCCATCATTCGACAGTTGGACACTGACGTGTGACTTCCTCGTCATCGGCGGGGGAGTCGCAGGGCTCAGTGCTGCGCGTCGGGCCCTTGAGCTCGGCCTCGACGTGCTGGTTATCGACAGCGTCGAGTGGCGCGTCGGTGCCCGCAAACAGCTACGTTTCGCCGATGCGGCCACGAATCTCGCACAGGGCGGGCTCGCGGTCGTCGGGCTTGACGACGACCCCAGCGGCCATGTGGCCAATGGGTTCGATGACACCACTGATTCCCACATCGCGGATACTCTCGATGCCGGTGCCGGCCACTGCGATGAAGGGGCCGTGGCTTCTATCATCCGTGCTGGCGCTGCGGCGACCGAGTGGCTGATAGGGCTAGGCGCTACATTCGACCCGGCGCGGGATAACCCGGCCGTATATTCCCGCACCAAAGAGGGCGGACACCACGCGCGGCGCATCATTCATGCCGGCGGTGACGCCACTGGTGCTGAAATCGAGCGCGCCCTAGAAGCCTCAGTTACCGGCGTGCGAGTACTACAAAACGCCACAGCGCGCCAGCTCATCGTTGGCAAAGACGGCCGCGTGCTGGGGGCGCTGGTAGCGGATCCCCGTGGGGGTGGAGCTATTCGAGCAGGCGCCACTCTGCTGGCTACCGGCGGCGTGGGCCATATTTACCGCGCGACCACGGCCCCCTCGGGTGCCCGCGGTGAGGCTATCGGCATGGCCTCCGATGCTGGCGCGGAGATTCGGGACATGGAGTTTATCCAGTTTCACCCGACGGTGCTCTATGACGAGCGCTCGGCATCAGATGGCACCGGCCGACGCCATCTCATCAGCGAGGCTGTCCGTGGTGAAGGAGCCATTCTCGTCGACTCCCGGGGCAACAGTGTGACCGCCGGCGTTGACCCTCGCGGGGACCTGGCTCCGCGCGATATCGTCTCGCGCGCCATCGCGACTCGCATGCGCGAGCTCGGCGAGGACCACGTCTTCCTCGACGCACGTCACATCGACAACTTCGCCGCCCGCTTTCCGACGATCACAGCGGGCCTGACCGCAGCGGAGATTGATCCGACCAAGGACCTCATTCCCGTGGCCCCGGCGGTCCACTACACCTGTGGTGGTATTGCCGTCGACCCATTCGGTGCAACTAGTGTGCCGGGCCTCTATGCGGCCGGCGAATGCTCCGCAACAGGGCTCCACGGTGCCAACAGGTTGGCCTCCAATTCGTTGCTGGAGGGCCTGGTCGTCGGCAAGCGGGTGGTCGAAAAAGTCGCTGAAACACACGCTGTGCCGGTCGGGGACGAGGAATTCGCAGCGGCCGTTGAAAGCCTGCCTCAGCCACGGTCAGAACTGGAACCACGGCAGCTTTTCCGGTTGCAGACGGCGATGCAGGAAGGCGCTGGTGTAACGCGTAATGAGCAGAGCTTGCGGCAGGCGTTGGCGGTTATCGATCGGCTCCCGCAATCGGTTCAGGTCGTGGCCGCAAGGAAAGTCGTCGAAGCAGCATTGGCACGACCATATACTTTGGGGTGCCACACTTGGTTTGAAAAGGATGGGGATTAGCTAACCATGACTCTTGAGAAGGACACTCTGCGCGGGGTGCTGAACGAAAACATCACCCGTGGCCTCATTCGGACGGCACTACAGGAAGACATGAGCTTCGGGCCGGATGTGACCTCGCTGTCGACAGTCTCGGCATCTGCGCAGGCACTCGCCCGCCTGGTGGCCCGGCAAGAGGGCGTTATCGCGGCAATCGATGCGGTGGAGTGGACGCTGCAGGAGGTCATCTCGGGTGAGTTCACCGTCGAAAAGCACGTTGAAGATGGCACCCTGGTGCGTCCTGGCACAGTGCTGGCAACGATTTCTGCGCCGACTCGGGGGTTGCTGACTGCTGAGCGGACAATGCTGAATATCCTCACGCACGCCAGTGGTGTAGCTACTGCGACGCGCCAGTGGGCTGACGCGATTATCGGCACCGGTGCGCGGGTGCGCGATTCCCGAAAGACGCTGCCGGGGCTGCGCAACCTGGAAAAGTATGCTGTGACCTGCGGCGGCGGAATTAACCACCGCTACGCTTTGGGCGATGAAGCACTGATTAAGGACAATCACGTGGTGGCTGTCGGTTCCGTGTCCGGTGCGTTGAAGAGGGTGCGGGATCAGTACCCGGAGCTGCCGTGTGAGGTGGAAGTCGATCCCCTCGCACAGCTCGATGAGATCCTGCCGATGAAGCCGGACATCGTCATGCTGGACAACTTCGAGGTCTGGGAGACCCAGATTGCGGTGCAGCGCCGCTCGCAGATTTCTCCGGCCACGCAGCTTGAGTCCTCTGGTGGACTGACCATCGATGTGGCTCGTGAGTACGCGTCCTGTGGTGTCGATTACCTGGCTGTGGGCGCGCTAACCCACTCGGCCAAGGTGTTCGATGTCGGACTCGACTTCGACGAGCAGTAGCTGAATCAGCCCCCGGTATCGCTTCGCAGCTTCGCCTACAAGCGACGGGCGATTTCCGCGCCAATCTCGCTTAGTGCCGACCCCCAGCGCTCCCGCGATTGCTCATCACAGGTTTCCTGTGCGCGGTAAAGCGCCTTCTCTGCAGCAGCGACATCGCCCAAATGCAGGTGGCACTGTGCAATTTGTGCAAGCAGAGGCACGGCCTGGATATTGAGGTTATCGGACTGGAAAAGTCCCGCCGCCAACTCCAGGTGATCAATGGCGCGCCCTTGATGTCCTCGACGAATCTCTGCCTGGCCGTTCAAGGTGTGCCACATCGCCCAGCGCAAGTGGCGCGGAGGGGTGTCCGCAGTCGGCTCGAAGCCGTCTTTCTCCAGGTTATCCAGCAAATCCAACCAGTCCGCGGCCTTGTCCATCAGCTTCGGTGCAGAGCCACGGATGGGGCGCCCCAGACTGTCGGTCTGCGGAGCATCCGCCTCGTCGCCGAGCTCCTCGAACCCCTGCATCAGAGTTAGGGCTGCTTCCCAGAGGTTGTTTTCCTCAGCCAATGCCGTGGCGGCGTCGAAAAGCTGCTGCGGGCTAGAAGTCGCGGAATCACCAGAAGTAGTCATGACCTAACACTCTACTTTGTGCCACCGCCAGCACCGAAGTGGGCGGGGCGCTAGTATTCGTCGTCAAGCGATTGAATGATGATGACGTCAAGGGCATCGAGAACAGGATGGCCTTCCCACACGTCGCGGGGCAGAAGCTCTTCGACGCGCCGGGCGTAGGCGGCGGCACCGTCGGAATCACCCGCGTCGAGACGGTATCGAACCCCCGCCAGCAGCGCGCGGGCGGCTTCCTCGCCATCGCCGGACTGCAGGTAGCCCTTCGCGGCGGCTTCCACATGGTTGATGGCCAAAGTGTCGCGGCCAGCGGAGTAGAAGACGTAGGCGGCATCGTCGTGCCAGTCGGCGAGTGACCAGTCGTCGGAGATGAGCTTCTGAGAACGCAGCAGAAGGTCCTCAGCCTCGTTGAGCGTGTGGTCAATGACGGCGGAAGCGTCCTCGGAGACGATCTCGGCGGTGAATTCGGAGCCCTCTTCGGAAATGACCAGGTCAATGACATGAATGATGGAACGTGCAGCCTGGCGGTAGGCCTTGGCAGCGCCCTTGGTATCGCCGTTGCGTTCAAGGTGCTCGCCGTGTTCGATGAGCAGCTTTGCCGCCTGGCGGGGATTATTGCCGAGACCCGCGGCTGCGGAGGCAATAGAAAAAGCCGCGTCGGTGCGTTCTTCATCGGCGGTAAATGCTGACCAGTGCGCAACTGGTTCGGCAAAGCGCAGCGCCTCGTCAACCTCGTCGGCGTCGAGGAGACTGCGGGCCAGAACGAGCTGGATATCCATGGTGATGGGGTTGACCGGAATGCCTTCGGCGCTGGCGAGCGCGCGGCGGGCAATTGCGGCGGATTCCGCGAAATCGCCGTGGGCGTTGAGAAGCGCACAGAGCAGACGCACGCTGCGAAGCACCGCGACCGTGAGTCCTGCATCGAGACCAGCCTGCACGATTGGGCGTAGCTGGCGGATTGCCTCCGCTTCCTCACCAGCTTCCAGAGAGAGGAAAGCCAGGAATTGGCGAGCTTCAATCGTCGTGGTGACGGGTTCCGACTGAGGGGCTGCCGCGACGCTGGCTGCGATGCGGGCGGCCCTGCGCAGCTCACCACGGCTGTGCGCGAGCTGCGCCTCCAATAGCTTGCGGTCATCAAAACTGCTTCGCTTTGGTGCCCAGCGTGCGGACCATTCAGAGAGTTGACCGGCGATTTCCGCCCGGCGCGCCAGCGATGCTGCGGCACCAGCAACAGCCGCGCTGACCAGGTAGTAATAGGCCTCCCCGGGCTGTGGAGTGGTGGCGACGATGTCCTTAGTAAGCCTGATCAGCTCGGGGATTTCGGAGTCCTCGGGGCGCCGGCCGGTGATGGCATCACCTGGGTTGGCGTCGATGAAGGCCTCTGCCTCGGCGAATGCTCCGTAGGAGCGTGCGTGCAAGATCGCGGGGCGGATGTTGGCCTCAGTTGCCCAGCGCAGCCACTCGGCGCGTGCAGCAGCGGCTTCTTCTACTAATTCCAGTTGGTCGGCGACTGCGTGCCTGAGTGCGTGGAATTCGCCAACGACATCGGGGGAGTTGGTAGGCGCGTCGGCTAACCAGTGCGTGTGGGCGAACTTGGTGACAGCGCGCCAACTGGTGACGTGGTCGAGCGTGGCACCGGCCCTGCGGGAAATAACCAGCAGCTCCGGAAGTGAGTCCGGTAATGCCTTTAGCGGATTGGGCAGGGGAGGAAAGTCCAGGGGTTCGGACGAGTTCTCCGTTGCTGATGCGTTTTCTGAATTCCCTGACGCGTAGTCGGCCGCGATGCCGGTATCCCAATCGCCAACTTGAATTCCAGACTCAGAGTTTTCTTCTTCCCACCAGACCATTGGACTATCTTCGCCCGTGGCATCGGGAAGATGCAAAAACTGCTTTGTTTTTCAGACCTGTGCAGTCGGGTGCGCTGTTAAGCCGGGTTTGAAAAGCTACGCATTAGTCCACGAACTTCATCGCGCACCGGGTGATCCGGGCCGACTAGGTCGCCGATGCGAACCGCGAACCGGCGGGCGCGTTCCTCATTGTTATCACTAGCAGCAGCACGCACCGCGATGGTCAGTGTGCGGGCGGCGTCGGCAGGGGCGTGGGCTTCTAAGAAAAGCTCGGCAGCTTCGTCGGCGTACTTGTACACGCCGTCGTTGTCCCACACAGACCAGCACAACAGCGCCTGTGCTTCATGCCACTTGGCCGATTCCCAGGACCCAACCACGTAGCCACGTGAGCGTTCCATCAGGTGGTCAGTCAGTTCACTTGTAGCGCCCACGTTACTGAGTGATAGTGCGGCATCCATCAGAGTTTCCGCAGGCGAAATCGGGGACGAGTATCCGGCACGAATATCGGCCAGTGCGTCGAAGAGTACTGCGGCATGCTCAGTATTGCCCTCTTGGACTGCCGATTCCGCCGCAATGGCACAGGAAAAATCAGTACGTGCGGAATCCTGGGTAGGCTCAGACCACTTTGCAACCGACTCCGCTTCCTGGCCGGCATGGTGGAAATCTCCGAGCTCGTACAGTGCCGTTGCCTTCAGCAGCGCGATTTCCATGGTGACTTCACAGTTGGGGTAGTCTGCCGACACATCCTGGGCGCGCTGAGTTAGCTTCAGCATCTCCCCGGCATCGGGCTTGTTGTGTGCCACCTCGAAGTTGATGTCTGCCATCTCACGAACCGCGAGAATATAGTCAGTGTCCAGTCTGTGCTGGTCCGCGACTGCCACGTTGTTTGACAGCATTCGGAACGCGGTATCGCTATTACCTGTCTCTATCGAGTACCGTGCCAAATTCTGCCTCAGCTCAAGGCCCGCGATTACGGAGCGGTTACCGATTGCATTGAGCTGTGAGGCGCAAAGTCGCGCTGCGTCGACGACTTTCCCGGCTCGGTGCAGCAGTGATGCCTCCGTCAGAGTCTTCGCCAGCGCAATCGACTCAAACTTATCCTCATTTGGCAGTGCACGAATCATCTCGTGCAGCTCCCGTGCCAAGTCCTCGCGGTTGACCTTTCGCAGGGCGCTTGCAATCCGAATCAGCGCGTCAGTCAGTGCCGCCCGCTTCTTCCACTGGCGTGGGCTAAACGGCTCCTCCGCTTCTTCGCTTGCCGACGATTCCTGCGGCCGCGGCCCATCCGCATCCGTGGTCACCGCGCTGTGACTGCTGGTTGGGGCATCCAGATCGTCGGCAAGCACGAGTGCCCGGTACGAGGTGATCTCCCTGCTCATGCGTGCGATGAGTGGGATTTCGGTCTCTGCGGCAGCAGAGGTGGGGCCATCGGCGATAAAGGTGGTGTAGCGGCGGGCTTCATCCGCCGCTAGCCGTGCCCGGGCGCGCCAGTACTCCGGGACGTTGTCGTTATCGGATGCCCATACCATCCAGTTCAGGGCGGCATCGTGCGCAGCCGTCATCATGCCGAGCGATTCGGTGACCTCGCGGACTATGCGGTAAAACGCGCCGACGTGTTCGGTAACGCCGTGGGCTTCCGGGTCAGAAAAGAGCTGTGGGTTGTAGAAATGATGCGCGAAAACTGATTCCAGTTGGCGCGTGGCCAGGGAATTGTCGGCTGCGGTCGCGTCTGCATAGGCTGCGACGAGCTCCGGCAAATCCGGGCTGTTTCCTTCCTGGTTCAACAGCTGACCTTTCTACGACTGGTTACTACTTTCCTTAACACTGTAATGGGTCACTGTGGCGGAGCTAACTTGCGCCACAGTATGAGGGGTTAAATGGGGCAATCGGTATGAACCTAACGTGAGAAAGATATGCTTAGTTCATACTCAAGGGTGCCTTTAAGGGCGAATAGTAGCGAAAACCGTGGATAAAGTCTTTGGCTTTGACCCAGATTTTCAATACTTTGTTGTCATTTCTTTGTCACTCTGAAGTGCTCACGTATGAATCCATCGTGCGAATAGGCGGTTACTAATTAATTATGTTGTCCACTATTGATCTTCGCGGTCAGACTCCCCCCACCGCCACTCTGCGTCGAGTGTTGCCGCGTGGTGCGGCAGACGTTGATTCGATGATTCCCACGGTCAAGCCCGTTGTCGATGACGTGGCAGTCCGTGGTGTGGAAGCGGCGATGGAGTACTCCGAGAAGTTTGACCGTATTCGTCCGGCATCCATGCGCGTTCCAGCGGAGGTTATCGATGCCGCGGAAGCTGCGCTGGAAGACGATGTCCGCTCTGCTCTGCAGGAGTCCATCGGGCGCGTGCGCGCGTTCCACGCTGCTCAGAAGCCGAATGATAAGACTGTTGAAATTCTGCCCGGCGGCATTGTCCGCGAGAAGTGGATTCCGGTTTCGCGCGTCGGTCTTTACGTCCCCGGGGGCAACGCCGTCTACCCGTCGTCCGTATTGATGAACGTCATCCCAGCTCAGGAAGCTGGTGTGGAGTCCCTCGTCGTCGCCTCTCCGCCGCAGGCCGACAACGACGGCTGGCCGCACCCGACCATCCTGGCTGCCTGCAAGCTGCTTGGCGTGACCGAGGTGTGGGCCGTCGGTGGTGCACAGGCCGTCGCACTGCTCGCATACGGCGATGAAAACGAGAGCCTCGAGCCGGTCGACATGGTCACCGGTCCGGGCAACATCTTCGTTACCGCCGCCAAACGCCTGTGCCGCTCGGTCGTCGGTATCGACGCCGAAGCTGGCCCGACCGAAATTGCCATTCTCGCAGATAACACCGCTGATCCTGTCTCCGTCGCCTACGACCTGATTTCCCAGGCTGAGCACGACGTCATGGCCGCCAGCGTGCTTATCACCGACGACGCCGATTTCGCCGCCACCGTCGACCGCGAGGTCGAAAACCGCTACGAGGTCACCATGAACGCCGACCGCGTTCGCGAGGCGCTCACCGGCGATCAGTCTGGCATCGTGCTTGTCGACGACATGAATATCGGCATCCAGGTTGCAGACGCCTACGCCGCTGAGCACCTGGAGATCCACACCGAAAACGCGCAGGCCGATGCCGAACGCATTACCAATGCCGGCGCAATCTTCATCGGTCGCTTCTCGCCGGTGCCACTGGGCGATTACTCGGCCGGCTCTAACCACGTGTTGCCGACCTCCGGCACCGCCCGCCACGCCTCGGGCCTGTCAACGCACACCTTCCTCAAGTCGGTCCACATGATTGACTACAACGAGGCCGCGTTGAAGGAAGTTGCCGACAGCGTAGTAGTCCTGGCCAACGAAGAACGACTGCCAGCGCACGGCGAGGCCATCCGTGCCCGCTTTGAGACGCTTCTCGGCTCTGAGGACAATGGCGCAGAAAAGGGGAACAACTAATGAGCAACCAGCCTGAGAATCAGCCACAGCCGTCGGTAGCCAAGTTGGCGCTGGCAGATTTGCCACTGCGCGACGAACTGCGCGGCGAGGAAGCCTACGGTGCCCCGCAGCTCGACGTCGATGTTCGCCTGAACACCAACGAAAACCCGTACCCGCCATCCGATGACCTCATCGCCGACCTGGTGGCGCAAGTGGAGAAGGTCGCCTCTGACCTCAACCGCTACCCGGACCGTGACGCAGTAGCACTGCGCAGCGCACTCGCCGATTATGTCACCCGCCAGACCGGCGTGGACATCACCGTCGACCAGGTATGGGCCGCCAACGGCTCCAATGAGATTCTCCAGCAGCTGCTGCAGGCATTTGGCGGGCCGGGGCGCAGCGCAATGGGCTTTGTGCCCAGCTACTCGATGCACCCGATCCTCTCGTCCGGCACGCAGACGGAGTTCATCGGCATCGCCCGCGACCCGGAGACCTTCGACATCGACATGGATAGTGCGCTCGCGGCCATTGCCGAGCACCGTCCTGACGTCATCTTCATCACGACTCCGAACAACCCGACTGGCAATCTGACCACGCTCGCTGACCTGCGCCGCATTATTGAAGCCGCGCCGGGCATCGTCATTGTCGATGAGGCCTACGCCGAGTTCACTGAGGAGCCGTCGGCGACAACGCTGCTGGCTGAGTTCCCGTCGAAGCTGGTTGTCTCCCGTACGATGAGCAAGGCTTTCGACTTCGCCGGAGGCCGCCTCGGCTACTTCGTTGCTAACCCGGCATTTATTGATGCTGTGATGCTCGTACGTCTGCCATACCACCTGTCGACGTTGACGCAGGCCGCTGCCACGGTTGCACTTCGCCACTCGGATGCGACGCTGTCGACCGTCGCAAAGCTTGCCGACGAGCGTGATCGCGTCGTAGCCGCCCTGAACAGCTATGGCTACGACGTGATTGACTCGTACTCCAACTTCGTATTCTTCGGTCGTTTCGCCGATGCCGCGACGGCATGGCAGAGCTTCTTGGATGAGGGAGTACTCATCCGCGATGTTGGCGTGCCCGGTCGTCTCCGTGCCACTATTGGTCTGCCCAGCGAAAATGATGCGCTGCTGGCGGCGGCCAAGAAATTGGCAGCGACCGCGCTGGCTTAAGCGAAATGCTGCCGGTACATCCCACTACAAGGAGAGATCTGACTTATGCACTTCAGTGATAAGGACCATCTGGAGGCAGAGCGCACTGAGCGCGTTGGCCGTGTCGAGCGCGCCACCCGCGAATCGAGCATCGTCTGCTCGGTGAATCTCGATGGCACCGGCAAGACCGATATTTCGACCGGTCTGCCGTTCTTCGACCACATGTTGACCGCTTTCGGCTCCCACGGCAGCTTCGACCTGACTGTGCACGCCAACGGCGACACCGAGGTCGATGCGCACCACACGGTGGAGGATACCGGCATTGTGATGGGGCAGGCCTTCGCCCAGGCGTTGGGGGACAAGTCTGGTATTCGTCGCTTTGGTGACTGCTATATCCCGATGGATGAAACGCTGGCACACGCAGTGGTTGATGTGTCTGGTCGCCCGTACTTCGTTGGCACTGGCGAACCAGAGCAGATGTTGACTGCCGTCATTGGTGGTCACTACGCAACGGTTATCAACGAGCATTTCTTTGAGTCCTTCGCCCTAAATGCCCGTATTGCGCTGCATGTTCGCTGTCTCTACGGGCGCGATCCGCACCACATCACCGAGGCTGAGTACAAGGCTGTGGCCCGTGCCCTGCGTGCTGCCGTCGAGGACGACCCGCGCGTCCACGGTGTGCCGTCGACCAAGGGCACTCTGTAGGTCGCAGCTGAAGTAGACGGCCACTGTAGGAAACCGGAAAATCCGCCTTAGCTGGCATTTTAGGGGAATCGATGGTAACAACGTCTGTAGACGTGCTTTTAGCGCAGGTGTCTACCGCATCGACGCTGAGCACTTATTTTTTGTTCATTGTCGCTGGTCTGCTGGTGGGCGGAACATGGTCACTCTATAAATCCGGATCGAGGGTCGGAACAATTGTCCTTGGTCTCTTATCTGTGATCGCGCTCGCCGGCGCAATTTTGTGGTTGATAGGAGTGATGGAGTAAATGGCGTCCCGGGTGATGGACCGCAGGCAGTTGGACGAACTGGACAGCATGTGGAAAGCGCCCGGACTAGTACCTACGCTAGTCGCCGTGATGGCCGCCTTCGGTGGCTGGTCACTCCTCATGCCTGTCATTCCGCAGGCAATTCTTGACGATGGCGGTGGAACCTCGCTCGCCGGTGCCTACACCGGTGTTTTTATGGCCGCTACCGTTCTCACACAGACGCAGACTCCACGTATGTGTCGCCGTCTTGGCTACGGCATGACCATGCTGATTTCAGGTCTGTTTCTGGGCTTGCCGACGATTCTGCACATCTTTGGCACCGATGCTGCTTTGGTGCTCATCATTGCGGTTCTCCGCGGTATGGGCTTCGGTGCGTTGACTGTCGCCGAGTCCGCATTGATTGCCGAGCTAGTGCCAATGAAATTTCTGGGTAAGGCCTCTGGCGTTCTCGGTGTGGCAGTTGGTTTATCTGAGCTCATTTTCTTGCCACTAGGACTAATCATTGCGGACAAGACGGGTTCTTACACCCCTGTTTATGTCTTGGGCGCCGTCATCTCGCTTGTCGGTTCGTTGATGGCACTCTTTATCCCGAAGATTAAGCCAGCGCCGAAGGAGGGCAAGGGCGGCAAGGAAGACGTCGGCGATCCTGTGCCCGGATCTGCAGCAACTCAGCCGAGCCCCGTTGAGCACGTTGCCACATGGAAGCTGGTGGCCATTCCCGCGCTCGCAATTTGCACGATTGCGATGGGCTTTGGTGGTATTTCCGCATTCCTTGCCCCGGCAGCTCGCGAAATCGATCTGGTCTCCGGTGCGGTTGTGGCTGGCCTGTCGCTGTCTGTTCTCGGTGGCGCGCAGATGGTGTTCCGTTATTTCGCAGGAATCTACGCCGACCGGAAGTCGGAGGCTGGAATTCTGCTGATTCCGGCATTGATCAGTGGTTTTATTGGTCTGCTGATGATGTCCGGCGTGGTTCTCTTTGATTTGTCGGCCTGGCTGCTGCTGGTTGCGGCCGTTTTCTACGGCGCGGGCTTCGGCATAGTGCAAAATGAGGCTCTGCTGCTGATGTTTGCCCGCCTGCCGCGTGACCGTACTGCTGAGGCCAGTGCCTTCTGGAACATGTCCTTTGACTCGGGCACTGGTATCGGCTCGTTCGTTCTGGGAGCCGTAGCCGCGGCTGCACTCCGTCCGTACCCGGCTGTCTTTGCCTTTGCGGCAGCTCTGCTGGCAGTTGGCCTCATTGGTGCGGTGCTCGACCGAATCATCGGAAAGCACCGCGTGGCGGAGTACCAGAACACCCGCGCTACGCTGCGTCGTCTGGGGGATGCCGTGAAGCGTCGTACGCCGGAGGCCGCTGTGCGTGTTGCCCGCCCGGCAAAGAATGCAGTGACGCGTTTGACGGTTCGGGACCGCAAGAAGAAGTAACTACATACAAAGAGACGTTTGAAAAAGAGTGGCTGCGCAAGTTCTTGCGCAGCCACTCTTTTGGTTATTAGATGCAACCCCCGGTGTGGGGTCAGCCGTGCCTGTTTATGCGACGGCGACGTCCATCTCGGTGAAGAGAGCCCGCAGGCGGGTTTCGATATCGTCGATAAGCGACTGCAGCTCATCGTCTGTGAGACTGTCCGGATCTGCGACATCCCATTCCACGTAGCGGTCGCCGGGGACTGCTGGTGTCTCGTCGATGCCCATGAGCACGACAACATCGGCGCGGTGGGAAACGCGGGGAGTAATCGCCTTTTGGGTGAGGCGTGAGGTGTCCACGCCACGGTCGTGAAGAGCCGCGACGACGCGAGGGTTCAGGCCATCCTCTGGATTGAGGCCGATAGTGCGGATAAAGACTTCGTCACCAACCAGGTGGTAGGCCAGGGCAGTGGCAATCTGGCTACGGCCGGAACCGCGACTATCGGCAAAGAGAATCTCTTGGCGCGGGGCGAAGTCCTTGCATCCGCTCGCGGCCTTGATGCGTTCGGTGGCCTCGCGTTCGGCGAGGACGGGGAGGAAGTTAGTCACCTTCGCAGAGTTGGACAGCTCTGCAATGACATCGTCGAGGATGGAATCGATGGTCGCAGCATCGCAGGCTGCACCGTAGAGCCGGTGAAGGTCCTCGCGGACAATGGCAAATGATTTACTAAGAACGGATGCGGTAGTCATGGCGTCGGAGCCTCTCTGTGAAAAAGTAATCAGGGGTATTAGGGATAAATCAATAACTTAGTTAACCTGTTGTTAACCTTGAGTTTACCAAAGTATTCGGTAGTTGTATACCAGTGCTTCTGCCTATCCAGGCAGTTTTCTTGGGGTAAGTGGCAAACATCGATTCCCAGCGCCTTAAAATGTCCAACTATGGAACAAGTCTCACCTTCGACGAAGACCCCGACCGTTGCCATCCTTGATTACGGCTCCGGTAATTTGCGTTCAGCTGAGCGCGCTGTGGCCACCACGGGTGCCGAGGTTATTGTGACCGCCGATCCGAAGACCGTGATGGAGGCCGATGGTCTGCTCGTTCCCGGCGTCGGCGCCTATGCCGCATGCATGGAGGGTTTGCATCGAGTACAAGGGCCGCGCCTGATCGGCTCTCGACTCGCAGGTGGTCGACCAGTGATGGGAATCTGCGTCGGTATGCAGGTGCTCTTTGACCGCGGCGTCGAGTACGCCGACGGCATCCACGCAGCGGAGACCGACGCATCCGCAGCTGTCACCGGCACCCCGGGTTGTGGTGAATGGCCCGGTACTGTCGAGCGTCTCGAGGCGTCGATTCTGCCGCACATGGGCTGGAACACGGTTGAAGTACCGGAAGGCTCAAAGATGTTTAAGGGACTGGAAGATCAGCGTTTTTACTTCGTCCACTCCTACGGTGTGCGCAAGTGGGACCTTAATACGGATTCTCGCATCGCTCCGCCGCTGGTGACGTGGTCTGCCCACGAATCCGATCGGTTTATCGCAGCCGTGGAAAACGGTCCGCTGTGGGCCACGCAGTTCCACCCTGAGAAGTCTGGTGAAGCAGGGTTGAAGCTGCTGCAGAACTGGGTGGACACGCTGTAGTTGCCCAATCGGTAGTATCTGCCCTAACCGCACTACCTGGTAGGTGACGGAGTTTCGCCACCTAGACCACCTATACTGAGATAACTAGCAACAAGCATCGTTGTGACAATCGCCACAACGCCCAAAAGTCGAAGAGAGTAGAGCCCCCATGAGTTTGACCCTGCTGCCCGCTGTAGACGTAGCCGATGGCCAGGCTGTGCGCCTTGTTCAGGGTGCTGCTGGAACCGAGACTTCCTATGGTGCACCGCTGGAAGCTGCCATGAATTGGCAGAACGCAGGCGCTGAGTGGATCCACCTGGTCGACCTCGATGCCGCGTTCGGTCGCGGTTCGAACTACGACCTGCTTGCCGACGTGGTGGGCAAGCTCGACGTGAAGGTGGAGCTCTCCGGCGGTATCCGTGACAACGCTTCGCTCGAGGCTGCGCTGGCCACCGGCTGTGCCCGCGTCAATATTGGCACCGCCGCACTGGAGAATCCGGAGTGGTGCCGCGAGGTTATCGCCAACTACGGCGACCGTGTAGCCATTGGTCTGGATGTTCTTAACGAAGAGGGGCAGTGGCGCCTGCGCGGCCGCGGCTGGGTCTCCGACGGCGGTGACCTCTGGGAGGTGCTGGAGCGCCTGGATGCTCAGGGTGCATCCCGTTTCGTGGTGACTGACGTCTCCAAGGACGGCACCCTGCAGGGGCCGAATGTGGAACTGCTGCGCGAGGTCGCCGCTGCTACCGATGCTCCAATCGTCGCTTCTGGCGGTGTCAGCAGCCTGGACGACATTGCAGCTATTGCCACACTGGTCGATGAGGGCGTTGACTCCGCAATTGTGGGTAAGGCGCTCTACGCAGGGCGTTTCACCCTGGAAGAGGCCCTGGCAGTAGCTCGCGGCTAAAGAGAACACTTTCGTGGCCGGGCCGGGGAGACGTCGTCAAGCGAAAGCGTTAACGAGCAAACGGCACCCCGGCTGAGACGGCGGATGAAGGATTTAGAAAGTATGGATGCCCTGGAACCGCGGGCGATGCTCGCTATTGCTGAAGCGGCGCTCGATGAGGTCGAAGGCCTGTTCACGCAGCAGGTGGGCGCGGACCCGGTTGTCATGAAGCCGCGCGGAGATTTCGCGACGGAGACCGACCTGGAAATTGAGCGTCGTCTGCGCCAGCTCCTCACGCAGTATTCCGGCCTGCCCGTCTACGGCGAGGAATTCGGTGGCAAGGTTCCCGAGGAACATACCGCCTGGGTCATCGATCCGATTGACGGCACCACAAACTATTCCAACGGCTTTCCGCTGTGTGCCATGCTGCTCACGCTCATGCATGAGGGGGAGCCGGTGGTTGGAATTACCTCCATGCCTCTGCTGCGCCGTCGTATCACCGCAGCTAAAGGTGGCGGAACGTTCGTCAACGGCCGTCGCGTCAACATCGATGCCGAGGCCGGCCGCCCGGTTTCGATTGCCTTCGGCTCCGTCATTGCGAGTACCGACGGTACACTCCCGCGCAAGTGGCGCCAACTGCTGCTGTCAAAGGTGGGCGAGCGCTATCCAACGATTCGAATTACTGGCTCTGTCGGCGTGGACTTGGGCTCCACCGCGATGGGGGCATTCGGTGGCACGGTGACTTTCTCACCGCATGTGTGGGATAACGCAGCTGGTGTACTGCAGATTTCCGAAGCTGGTGGCGTGGTCACAGACTTGGCGGGCAATCCCTGGCGGCATGATTCCGTAGGCGTGCTGGCGGGAACTCGAGATGTTCATGCCACGCTGCGGTCGATTATTGACCAACTGGGTCGTCCGGAGACTTTCCGGAGCTAAACCGTGGGCGACGCCCCTGAGCTGGGTGGTTGCGCAAACCGTCGAGCCACAACTTTGAGCTAACACGAGGAGAACTTAAAAACTATGTCTCTGGCAGTACGCGTGATTCCTTGCCTGGATGTCAACGATGGGAGGGTCGTCAAGGGGGTCAACTTTGAGAATCTCCGTGATGCCGGCGATCCGGTGGAGCTGGCCCGCCGCTATGGTGAGGAGGGCGCTGATGAGCTGACCTTCCTGGACGTCACGGCTTCCAAGGATGGCCGTGGCACCATGCTCGACGTGGTGCGTCGCACCGCAAGTGAGGTCTTCATTCCGCTGACGGTCGGCGGTGGCGTGCGCAGCGTCGAGGATGTCGATCAGCTGCTCCGCGCCGGAGCTGACAAGGTCAGTGTCAATACCGCTGCGATCGCACGTCCAGAACTGCTCAGCGAGCTGTCGCGCCGCTTCGGTGCGCAGTGTGTCGTCCTGTCGGTGGATGCCCGCCGCGTTCCCGAGGGAGGCACGCCGCAGCCGTCGGGCTTCGAGGTGACGACGCACGGTGGTTCACGCTCGGCCGGGATTGACGCCGTCGAGTGGGCACGCCGTGGCGAGGAGCTCGGGGTCGGCGAGATTCTGCTGAACTCCATGGATGGCGACGGCACCAAGGATGGCTTCGACCTGGAGCTGCTGGAGAGAGTCCGCGCTGCCGTCGACGTCCCGGTGATCGCCTCTGGCGGTGCGGGCAAGGCAGAGCACTTCCCCCCGGCAGTGCGCGCCGGTGCCAACGCGGTTTTGGCCGCATCCATTTTCCACTTCGGCGAGGTCAGCATTGCTGAGGTTAAGGAAGAGATGGCCCGCGAGGGGATCGAGGTGCGCCAGTGACTGGTCTAGCCCCGGGCGCTGCAGCTCACGGCGCCGGAGACGATCCGCGTGAGTACACGCTCCCAGCAGATATCGCGAACATTGCCAAGTTCAACGCTGACGGCTTGATTCCGGCCATTGTGCAGGAAGAATCCACTGGTCGCGTGCTCATGATGGCATGGATGGATTCCCACGCGCTGGCGTACACCATCGCTACCAAGCGCGGCACTTACTGGTCGCGCTCCCGGTCCGAGTACTGGATTAAGGGGCTTACTAGTGGCCATTTCCAGACCGTGACATCGCTGGCGTTGGACTGTGATGGCGATACCGTGCTGATGCAGGTAGTGCAGGACGGCGCGGCATGCCACACTGGCTCGCATAGCTGCTTTGACGTGCATCCCGTGTTCGAGGGCTAATCAGTCGATCCGGGTTGCCGAGGTGGGGATTTCGTCGTCAAGCGCGCCCACCTCCGGTGAAGTCCGGGGTTAAGTGATGTGCAATCCGGGGTGCGTGGCACAATAGCGGCTATGACTCGTATCACCATGACCACGCGTGAGCGCTTTCGTGAACTGGCTGCACACCATCGGGTCGTGCCCGTGGTTCGCAAGGTTTTGGCGGACGGCGAAACGGCGCTGTCGGCCTACCGCAAGCTCGCGGCCGATCGTCCCGGCACTTTCTTGCTGGAGTCCTCCGATGTGGGGCAGTCGTGGTCGCGCTGGTCGTTTATCGGTTGCGGCAGTCGCGCCGCGCTGACGGTGGATGATGCGGGGGAGGCAACCTGGATTGGCAATGCGCCGTCGGGTGCGCCAGAGGGCGGAAATCCGTTGGATGCTCTGCGTCGCACGCTGGAGCTGCTGCACACGGAGCTTCCGCTTGCCGACGACGCTTCGGTGCCCAAGCTCACCTCTGGTCTCGTTGGCTACTTCGGGCATGACATTGTCCGCTACATTGAGCCACAGCTGCCGGATACCACTGACAATGATTTGCAGATTCCTGAGCTTATGCAGTTGCTGGTGGAGGACCTGGCTGCTTTTGACCACCACGAGGGCGTGCTGTGGCTGATTTCCAATGCTGTCAACTGGGACGGCTCGGATGAGCGGATTGACCAGGCGTATGACACCGCCTGTGATCGGGTCAATGCGATGGTGGAGCGGCTGTCGGGGGCCTCTGATCTGCGTCCGGCGGAAATTAGCTTCCCAGAGCCGGTGATTCGTCGCCAGCGCGCCGCCGACGACCACATGGATCGTATTGAGCGTTGTAAGGACCACATCCGAGCTGGTGATGCGTTCCAGATTGTGCTCTCGCAGCGGTTCGAGATGGACACGCAGGCGTCAGCTTTTGATATCTACCGCATCCTGCGGGTTTCCAATCCGTCGCCCTACATGTTCCTGGTCAACGTTCCAACCAAGGACTTCTCCGCTACCGCTTTTCAAATTGTCGGTTCCTCCCCGGAATCACTCGTGGCAGTTCAGGGCAGTGAGGTCATCACCAATCCCATCGCGGGCACACGTCCGCGCGGTGCCACGGTGGAGCAGGACAATGCGCTGGAAGCTGATTTGCTGGCAGACGAGAAGGAAAATAGTGAGCATCTGATGCTCGTTGATCTTGGCCGCAATGACCTCGGACGTGTCTGCCGCCCAGGCAGTGTTGTTGTGCACGACTTCCGTCATATTGAGCGCTACAGTCACGTTATGCATCTGGTCTCTACGGTCACCGGCGAGCTTTCCAGCGACGCCACTGCCGTCGACGCGTTCGCGGCCACCTTCCCAGCGGGAACGCTGTCGGGTGCGCCGAAGCCTTCCGCGCTGAGCATTATCGACAAGTTCGAAGACACGCGTCGGGGTGTTTACGGCGGCACTGTTGGATACTTTGACTTCCGGGGCAATACCGATCAGGCAATTGCCATCCGCACAGGTGTGAAGAAGGGCGATACGGTCTATGTTCAGGCTGGCGGCGGAATTGTCAGTGACTCTGACCCGGTGGCAGAGGATGAGGAGACCCGCAACAAGGCCGCGGCCGTGCTGCGAGCTGTCGCGGCAGCTGAGACACTAGTCCCAGCGGAAAGGAGCTAGGTTTTCGATGAAGTCGACAACGATGCTCTCCGGTGGCCTCATTGGCGTGGCCGCAGCGGGAATGTGGTTGTGCAGCCGAAGCGCGTGGCTGACGGTCGATACTGTTGATGACAAGTCCGGTCCAGCGACCACAGATTTGGTGGGCGCAGTTTGGGCTCCAGAGTTGACGTCGATTGCGCTGGCAATGGTGGCTGCACTGTTTGCCACCACCATTTTGGGCTCACTGGGGCGCCGTATTGTCGGTGGCCTCGCGGCGCTGCTCGCAATTGCGGCGTCGTGGACTCCGATGACTCTGCTTGCCAGCGGAGAAGACGGTGTGGACTCCCAGCGGGCACTGGATTTGTTGACGTCGGGAAGCGCCTCACAACGCGCCAGTGATGCGGTGACTGTGGCAGACTGGGCGCAGATCTCAGCGATTGAAGTGCATGCGATGGGGCCAGCCCTGGCCTTGCTGTGCTGCGCATTGGCGCTGGTCGGGGCGGTATTGTTGGTGCGTCGACCGGGTACTGTGAAGAAGCAGAAGTCCAGCGCGTATGAGACCCCGGAGGTACGCCGTCAGCGTATCGCCGAGGACCTGGAGGAAGACCCACAGTCGGGTCGAGTTCTGTGGGATGCTTTGGATGCCGGTGTAGATCCTACGGATCTGGATAAGGAGTAAGGCCGTGGCTAACGTTCTGGACAAGATTATTGAGGGCGTGCGGGAAGATCTCGCTGCTCGGGAAGCCAAGATTTCCTACGGTGAAATCAAGGAGCTCTCGCTGAAGGCGCCGTCGCCGATTGATGCCGTGGCGGCACTGGCTAAGCCCGGGGTGCAGGTGATTGCAGAGGTCAAGCGTGCCTCTCCGTCGAAGGGAGAGCTGGCTGACATCCCTTCGCCGGAGGTCTTGGCGGCAGAGTACGAGCAGGGTGGCGCGGCTGTCATTTCCTGTCTGACTGAGGAGCGCCGCTTCCGCGGTTCGCTCGCCGACCTCGATGCCGTGCGCCGCGCGGTCAACATTCCAGTGCTGCGCAAGGATTTCATCGTCACTCCGTACCAGGTCCATGAGGCCCGCGCACACGGTGCCGACCTGGTGCTGCTGATGTGCTCCGCTTTGGATCAGCCGACGCTGGAATCCCTGCTGGATCGCACCGAGTCGCTTGGCATGAACGCTCTGGTTGAGGCGCACACCGAAGAAGAGGTCGAGCGCGCCGAGGCCGCTGGTGCCAAGATCCTCGGCATCAACGCCCGCAATCTAAAGACCCTCGACGTGGATCTCTCCGTGTACGAACGCCTTGCGCCGATGTTGCCGGATCATGTTGTGAAGGTGGCAGAGTCCGGTGTCAAGGGGCCGGAGGAACTGCGCTACTACGCCTCCCACGGCGCCGACGCGGTACTGGTGGGCGAGGGCCTGGTTACCGCGGGCAAGCCGGGTGAGGCTTGCCGACGTCTCGTTGCCGCCGGTGTCCACCCGACACTCCGCAGCGAGTAGTGATAGACCGCAGTTGCGATAAGCAGCTGTACCGCGCTGCGAACTGCGCCTAGTTTAGTTGCGTGTCACACCTGTTGTGCTGGCACACCACAGTTTCTTAGGCCTTATGTCCCCGCAACCGGTGGGGATAGTCCACAATAGATAACTGTGAGTGACCAAGATTTCAAGAATCATGATGCCCGCGGTGACCGCCTGCCCACGATGGGTGAGGTTATCGCGGAGACAACGAACCACGAATCAGATGCCATTGGGCACTGGGGTAAGTGGGGCGGCCAGTTTGTGCCGGAGGCGCTGATGGCCGTTATCGGTGAGGTCACCGATGGCTACGCGAAGGCCCGCGTTGATCAGGATTTTCTCGATGAGCTCGACCGGCTTCAGCGTACTTATGTCGGACGTCCCTCGCCGCTGTACTACGCGGAGAAGTTCTCCGCTGATATCGGCGCTGACGTCTGGCTCAAGCGCGAGGATTTGAATCACACCGGTAGCCACAAGATTAATAACGTCTTGGGGCAGGTTCTGCTTGCTAAGCGCATGGGCAAGAAGAACATCATTGCCGAGACCGGTGCCGGCCAGCACGGTGTCGCAACCGCGACTGCCTGTGCGCTGCTCGGCCTTAACTGCCGTATCTACATGGGCAAGGTCGACGCAATCCGCCAGCGCCTCAATATCGCCCGCATGCGCCTGCTTGGTGCCGAGGTTATCGAGGTCGAGATTGGTTCGAAGACTCTCAAGGACGCGATCAATGAGGCCATGCGTTTTTGGGTTTCACACGCCGATGACACCTACTACTGCTTCGGCACTGCAGCCGGCCCGCACCCGTTCCCAACAATGGTGCGCGACTTCCAGCGCATCATCAGCGCCGAGGCACGCCAGCAGATTCTCGCGGAGACCGGCTCGCTTCCCGACGCTGTCGTGGCCTGTGTCGGCGGCGGTTCTAATGCGATCGGCGCGTTCCACCACTTCATCGATGATGAATCGGTTCGACTGATTGGCGCTGAAGCTGGCGGTGACGGTGTTGAGACCGGTCGCCATGCAGCACCGATTTCGGCCGCCGGTAATCCGGGTGTGTTCCAGGGCTCCTTCGCAGCCCTGATGCAGAACGAGGACGGTCAGATTACAGAGTCGCACTCGATTTCCGCGGGTCTGGATTACCCGGGCGTGGGCCCGGAGCACTCTTACCTGGCTGATATTGATCGCGCGTCCTACCTGCCGGTGACCGATACCCAGGCGATGCAGGCATTCCAGGATCTGACTCGGATGGAGGGCATCCTGCCCGCTATCGAGTCCGCACACGCGGTAGCTGCCGCCCGACTCATCAGCGATGATCTGAATGAAGAGCTGGGCCGTAAGCCGCTGATTATCGTCAATGTTTCCGGTCGCGGTGACAAGGATGTCGACACCGCTGCTAAGTGGTTTGATCTGATGGAGGAGTCCTAAATGAGTCTGAGTGACGTCTTTGACAAGGTCCGTGAGGAAAACCGCGCAGCATTTATCGGCTACTACCCAGCGGGTTTCCCGACCACCGATAAGTCGATTGAGAACATCAAGGCGATTGTCGACGCTGGCGCCGACATCATCGAGGTTGGTCTGCCTTTCTCCGACCCGATGATGGATGGCCCAACTATTCAGGATGCCGCCAACGTGGCTCTGGATGCGGGCTTCCGTACCCGTGAGATTATGCGGGTGGTTCGCGAAGTCACCGAGCACGGCGGTACCTGTGTGGTCATGAGCTACTGGAATCCGATTCTCCAGTATGGTCCGGAGCGTTTCGCCGAGGACTTGGCCGCCGCTGGTGGTCGGGGCACCATTATCCCGGATCTCATCCCCGAGGAGGCCGGCCAATGGCAGCGTGCAGCTGAGGCCAATGGTCTGTCCAACATCATGTTGGTGGCCCCGTCATCGACCAACGAGCGTCTGCAGCTAACTGCCACCGCGTCGACCGGCTTCGTCTACGCCACCAGCCACATGGGTGTCACAGGTGCCCAGGCTAGCGTCGACTCGGCCGCCGGCAAGTTGGTTGCCCGCACGCGCGAGGTCACCGATACACCGGTGTGCGTCGGTTTGGGTGTCTCCAATGGGGCACAGGCCGCGGAGATTGCCGAGTTTGCGGATGGCGTAATCGTTGGCTCGGCACTGATCAAGGCCGCGATGAAGAGCACCGATGACCTGGTAACGCTCGCCCGTGAACTCGCCGCGGGCGTACGAGGAGAGAGCTAGCGCATTTATGAGTTCCACCCTTGTTCTCGCTGAAACTGCAACGACGTATCTGGCCAACATTCCCTCTCCGCCGCAGGGGGTGTGGCAGTTAGGACCGCTACCACTGCGTGGTTACGCGATTTCCATCTTGGTTGGCGTACTCGTCGGCATTTATTGGATGCAGCGCCGCTACGCGGCCAGGGGTGGAGACCCGGAGTTGGTCCTCGACATTGCCATTGCGGTTATTCCTGCGGGCATTATCGGCGGCCGTCTCTACCACGTCGCCACTGACTGGGAGAAGTACTTCGGCCTCGGCGCCAATCCCGCCGATGCACTGAAAATCACCAATGGTGGCCTCGGCATCTGGGGAGCGGTGGCGCTGGGGGTGCTGGCCGCGTGGGCGGTCGCTAAGTGGCGAAAGGTGCCGTTTGCGCCAGTTCTTGACGCGGCCGCACCCGCGATCATCCTTGGACAGGCCATTGGGCGTCTGGGCAATTGGTTCAACCAGGAACTCTACGGTGGCCCAACGTCACTTCCGTGGGGCCTGGAAATTTACCAACGAGTTGATGAGTTTGGCCGGGTTGCCCCCGTCACCGGAACGTCGACAGGCGAAGTGCTGGCCGTGGTGCATCCAACGTTTCTCTACGAGATGGTGTGGAACGTCCTCGCCTGTCTGGTCATTGTGTGGGCGGACCGAAAGTTCAAAATGGGCGGCGGGCGCGTCTTTGCACTCTATGTCGCGGCCTACACTTTGGGACGTTTCTTCATTGAACTCATGCGCGTCGATGACGCAACGCTGATATTCGGTGTGCGTATTAATAACATCACGTCGCTCGTGGTCTTTTTCTGCGCTGTCATTGCTTTGTGGATTCTGCGGTCCAAGAGCCGCGAAACCGCAGCTGAAGTCAGGGGAGAGCGCGAGGCTGCTGAAGCTCACAGTGCTTCCAACTGACGCATAGCCCGTTAAGGGACTAGGCTGGAGGCCGTGCTTAGACGAACGAAGATTGTATGTACCCTCGGTCCAGCAGTTGCTTCGCTGGAGGGGATTACCGGGCTGGTCAACGCCGGCATGGATGTTGCCCGTCTGAATTTCTCTCACGGTGAGCATGAGGACCACGCTCAGAACTACCACTGGGTGCGTGAAGCATCCGACGCTACGGGACGTGCCGTCGGTATTCTCGCCGACTTGCAGGGGCCAAAGATCCGCCTCGGTCGTTTTAAGGAAGGCTCGACGTATTGGGCTGACGGCGAGATTGTCCGCATCACCGTCGACGATGTCGAAGGCACGCACGACCGAGTCTCCACCACGTACAAGAATCTCGCTGACGATGCCCGTCCGGGCGATCGCCTGCTTGTCGACGATGGCAAGGTGGGCCTGGAGTGCATCGAGGTAGATGGCAACGATGTGGTGTGCCGTGTCATCGAGGGCGGTCCGGTCTCGAACAACAAGGGTGTTTCCCTGCCGGGGATGAACATCTCGGTGCCGGCTCTGTCGGAGAAGGATATCGCCGACCTGCGCTTCGCTCTGAAGCTGGGAGTGGACTTCATTGCGCTGTCCTTCGTCCGTTCGCCTTCCGACGTCGAACTGGTCCATGCGGTCATGGATGAGGTTGGCCGTCGTGTCCCGATTATCGCCAAGCTGGAGAAGCCAGAGGCAGTCGAGTCTCTCGAGGCCATCATCCTGGCTTTCGATGCCGTGATGGTCGCCCGTGGTGACCTTGGTGTTGAGGTGCCGTTGGAAGATGTTCCGCTGGTTCAGAAGCGCGCTATTCAGATTGCCCGCGAGAACGCCAAGCCGGTCATCGTCGCCACCCAGATGCTCGACTCCATGATTTCGAACTCGCGCCCGACTCGTGCGGAGGCCTCCGACGTGGCCAACGCTGTGCTCGATGGCGCAGATGCCGTGATGCTCTCGGGTGAGACCTCGGTTGGTAAGTACCCGCAGGCCACGGTTAAGACCATGGCTCGCATCGTCACCGCCGCTGAGCGCGAGGGGGAAGTTCCTGCGCTGACCCACATGCCTCGCACGAAGCGTGGTGTGATTTCCTACGCAGCTCGCGATATCGGTGAGCGCTTGAATGCCCGCGCTATGGTTGCTTTCACCACCTCGGGTGATACCGCTCGCCGTGTGGCACGCTTGCACTCTCGCCTGCCGCTGCTGGTATTCACTCCGAATCAGCAGGTTCGTTCGCAGCTTGCGCTGACGTGGGGTGCGGAGACCTTCTTGGTGCGCGAGGTTAACAGCACGGATGAGATCATGCAGGTCATCGATGAGCAGCTCTTGACCATGGAAAACTACAACGCTGGCGACACGCTGGTCGTTGTTGCTGGTACCCCTCCAGGAAATGAGGGCAATACCAACATGATTCACGTCCACGTTATTGGCGAGGACGCACGCTAGCTCTCTGGCGCGTTTGAAAAAGCCGGTAAGTCCTTTTGGGGCTTACCGGCTTTTTGTAAGAGCCTTTCGACCTGGGGGGTTAAGTAGCAAAACTGACAACCCGAAAACTGAGCTGTCTTTTTTGGCGCGGTGCGCGGTGGCAAGCGGCCGGCACACAGCCCTTACTTTGCCAAGTAGGACAGCACGGCGGCAGCGGCGGCAGAAGTCGCGGAGGTAGCCGTCGGCTTGAAATCCGGGAGGAATGTCGGCATGTGGTTCGACGGTACGTCTTCGACCACGCGGTCGGCAGCAACGGCGGCTTCCCACGTATCCCGAGGTGTGGCGCCAACGGTCCAGTAGACATATGGGCAGTTCAGTCCACGCGGCAGGTCTGAGAAGTCCTCCGATGCGGTCCACGGCACAGCGTCGGTGGAATCGTCGCCGAGCACAGCGTCCATGACCGGGCGAATCGTGGCAAACGCCTCCGGATCATTGTCAGTGACTTCGCCGTGATCGGAGTACTCAATCACAGGCTCAACCTCAGTGCCGGAAGCCAGGCATTCGCCACGAACAACGCGCTCAATGCCCGCAATGAGCTTCGCGCGCACATCGTTGGAGTAGTAGCGAATATTCAGCACAATCTTGGCCTGACCGGGGATTGTGTTATTCGAATTGCCGGACTGCAGCGTGCCGACGGACAAAACACCAAACTCGTGGGGAGGAATCTCGCGCCCCACAATTCCTTGCAAGCGCAGAACGATTGCGGCAGCCAAGTACGTCGGGTCAATGGCGTTGTGCGGCATAGATCCATGTGCGGAGCGACCTGTCAGCGTGATGCTAATGGTGTCACAGCCAGCAAGTGCCGGGCCGGGCATAGTCATTACCTGACCTGCGGGGCCGGGAACAATGTGCTGGCCGAAGCACACATCTGGGGTGGGGATGAGGTCTGCCAGGCCGTCGTCAATCATGGCCTGTGCACCACAGGCCAGTTCCTCGGCGGGCTGGAACAGGGCAATGAAAGTACCCGACCACTCAGACTTAGTTGCTGCCATCAGGCTAGCCAGACCAAGACCGGCCGTCATGTGCATGTCATGGCCACAGGCGTGCATGACGGCGGTGGCAGAACCATCGCGGGCGGTACCGGTGGCAGAGGAAGCGAAGTCCACACCGGTTTCCTCGAACACCGGAAGCGCATCGATATCAGCGCGGAACAGCACGGTAGGGCCGGGGCCATTTTCCATGACACCAACGAGGCCGTGACCACCGATTCCCTCATACACCGTGTAAGTGCCCATGTCGCGAAGAGCACCGGCCAGATACGCGGCAGTTTTCTCCTCCGCCTGAGATAGCTCCGGGTGCTGGTGCAGGTAACGGTAGATTTCCCACTGCCTGTCCAATGGCACTCGATGAGTGGCGATGAGGTCGCGAATGCGGCTCAGTCGTGCTTCATTGTTGCTCACCTGGATTAAGACTCCTAACTTCTCTCTACTCTGTGCCAGAGAACTACAGTCGCGACCCGTCTTCGACGAGCGGGTTGTACTTCAGCGAGTTTGGCTGGCACTGGCACTCGGTCGCAATGTGGATGCTGTCCGAGATCTTTCCGGTCTCCCGTAAACGGTACATCTCCGGGACAACGCGGTCGCGCAAATCCCATGGGGAGATGGTGTTCAGATAAATCTTGGTGCCACCCTCAAAGCCGGCCAAGTTCGAGGTGCGCCACTTAATCATTACGCGCCACGGCATGCGGGCATCCAAATCGACAGGGCGGTGGTGCCATTCCTCGTTACACGGAATAGTGGGGCCGGCAGCTGCATGACATGCGTGAATCAGGTCCGACATTGCGTCGATCTCAGCCCGGGTTTGCAGCCACGGTTCGCAGACATCTGACTTCGAGAAGATCTCCAGCGTCGGGTACCGGTGTCCGAATCCTGCGAAAGCCACCGCGTGCTCGTTTTCCGCAATAACCAGGTTGTGGCGGGCCGCATAGTCCACCGCGTATTCGTTGTAGATATTCGGGTTCTTGCGCACCGCCTGCACTTCGCGCTTGAGCTGCTCGCCGTGCTCATCGATGGCCACAAGCTGCTTGTGCAAGTGATCGAAGCTTGCGCCTGCCGGTTTTAGCCAGTTTTGGAAAGCGGCCACATAACGCACGTAGCGGTTACGTCGGTACAGGTCAGCAATCGACTCGACGGTAAACGCAATAAGTGCGCGGTGCTCGGCAACACTCAATGTGCCAGAAGAAGCCAGCTGATTATCGTGGGTAGCGCCGTCGACAAAGTGGCGACGGGCAACAATCACATCGTGGCCGCCGGCGAAATAGCTTGGGGCGCGGCGCAGCAATTCCTCGTCGGAAAGCGCGCTGATTTCCTCTTCACTGCGTCCAGCGGCGCGGTAGCGCGTGCGAATGATATTGAGCACGTGCTCGCGGCCCTTCGGGTCATCGAGGTAGGCCTCCATACGTTGCTGAGTTTCGCGGTCGGGCTCGAAGCCATAGTTTTCCGACCAATAGTCATAGGAGACGATCTCGAACAGGTTGGGCACGCGGCGGAACTCCGCGGTGGTGTCGAAGAGCTGGTCGGGCAGTACTCCGGTCACCGTGCTGTAGCCGCCGAATACCGATTCGTCGAGGACAACGCGGGCCTTCTCCGGCGGGGTTTGCAGCAGGTTGTTCCAGCCAAAGGAGTCGCGGGATCCAAAATCCTCCTCGCTCAATGGCTGCGGATCCGTGTGCTTAATTCCCAACGGCCGATTGCCACGACCTGGGACTGTCCACACCTGGGTACCGGAAAAAGGATTGACTTGCTTCACCGTGCCGTCGGCAAGCGTGATGAGGGGATTGCTGAAAGCCTGCATAAGTCCAACACTACGTCTTTGCTGGCGGTCGGCGCGCCAATGTAGGGGGACAGGGCTTGACGACGGTTAGCTATTGTCTGGCCGTCTCGCGTGGCTTAGCCTGTGAAGTTATGTCGAAGATTGTTTTTCACTGCCTGGTGAAGCCGACCGAATCGGAGGCGCTGGCCGAGGCATTTCGTACCAAGTTGAGTGAGTTTGACCGCGCCGGGCGAATTAGTGACGTGGATGTTTCGGTGGCGTCGGCGGACACTGACGCGCAGTTGGTGGAGCAGTGGGAGCGTGAGAACCCGAAGGAGCCGTTGGGGGATAGGAAGGTATTCCGTTATCTCTTGAGCTTCGATCAGCACGGCGGTTCTCTCAATGAACTCGCTATGGACCTCTCTGAGCTACTGACTCCGCGTGCAGAATTGCCCCCGGACCCAGTGCTGCGTGAGTTCGACGAAATGCTCGAATCTGTTGCGACGTATCCCTGGAATGTTGCCGTATTTAGGTAATATCCTACCTAATTCGTGAAAAGTGTAAGCCTCCACAGAGTCAGTGATTGGCTTGGCCAACGGGTGTAGCGCAAATCGCTACGAGTTTTCCCAGCAATATGCCGTTGTATAATTATGTCCGCTTTAATATCTACAGTTGCCCAGTCCTTGTGCACACAACCTGTGCCACCGAGTTACGGCAACCGGAAAGTGGTTTACAACCGCTGACGGTTTGTTCTTCGTGGGCGCCATAATGGTTTCGCAGAGAGGTTTATTTTGAATATCGAGCAGAAGGTTTCGGGACTCTATGACCAGATTCTCACCCGAAACGCCGGTGAGCCGGAGTTCCACCAGGCAGTGGCAGAAGTTCTGGAGTCGCTGAAGGTCGTCCTGGAAAAGGACCCACACTACGGTGACTACGGCTTGGTTCAGCGTCTGTGTGAGCCGGAGCGTCAGATCATTTTCCGCGTGCCGTGGGTCGATGACCAGGGGAAGGTCCAGGTCAACCGTGGCTTCCGTGTTCAATTCAACTCTGTGCTGGGCCCGTACAAGGGTGGTCTGCGCTTCCACCCGAGCGTGAACCTCGGCATCATTAAGTTCCTGGGCTTCGAGCAGATCTTCAAGAACTCCCTGACCGGCCTGCCGATCGGTGGCGGCAAGGGTGGCTCCGACTTTGATCCGAAGGGCAAGTCCGAGCTAGAAATCATGCGCTTCTGCCAGTCGTTCATGACTGAGCTGCACCGCCACATCGGTGAGTACCGTGACGTCCCGGCCGGTGACATCGGCGTCGGCGGCCGCGAGATTGGCTACCTGTTCGGTCAGTACCGCCGTATGGCCAACCAGCACGAGTCCGGCGTTCTCACCGGTAAGGGCCTGACCTGGGGCGGTTCCCTGGTTCGTACCGAGGCCACCGGTTACGGCTGTGTCTACTTCACTGAAGAGATGATGAAGGCCAACGGTGCTGACATCAACGGTGCCAAGGTCATCGTTTCCGGTTCCGGTAACGTCGCCATCTACGCCATTAAGAAGGCTCAGGAGCTCGGCGCTACCGTCGTCGGTTTCTCTGACTCTTCCGGTTACGTCTCCACCCCGAACGGTGTCGACGTCGAGCTGCTGAAGGAAATCAAGGAAGTTCGTCGTGCTCGCGTCTCCGAGTACGTCGCTGAGGCTGAGGGCGCTGAGTTCCACGAGGGTGGCAACATCTGGGAGCTCAAGGCTGATGTCGCACTGCCGTGTGCAACTCAGAATGAGCTCAATGGCGAGTCCGCCAAGCTGCTGGTCGACAACGGCTGCCGCTTCGTTGCTGAGGGCGCAAACATGCCGTCCACCCCGGAGGCTATCGAGGTCTTCAAGGCCAACGGTGTCCACTTTGCGCCGGGCAAGGCTGCCAATGCCGGTGGTGTTGCTACCTCCGCTCTGGAGATGCAGCAGAACGCTACCCGCGATTCCTGGTCCTTCTCCTACACCGATGAGCGCCTGAAGCGCATCATGACCAACATCTTCAAGAACTGCGAAACCACCGCCGCTGAGTACGATCACGAGGGTAACTACGTGCTCGGTGCCAACATCGCAGGCTTCAAGAAGGTCGCTAACGCAATGCTGGCTCAGGGCGTCATCTAGTCTGCTAACGTTTCCGCTTTACGACGGATCCTCGGCGACCCCGCCCGTCGAAAAGCCAAAAAGCCCACGCTGTAAACTCCCTCCTATGGAGTTATCAGTGTGGGCTTTTGTCTTTATCGTGGCAACGATTTTCATCGGGGCTCTGATGCAGCGAATAGCCGGTATGGGACTCGGACTGTTGGGAGGTCCGGTCCTCTCACTGGTTGCAGGTCCCGTAGCAGGAATTTTGATTATTAACGTGCTCGCATCGGTCAATGCGATCATGCAGACCATCTCGGTGCGAGAGAACGTCGATTGGAAGAAGTTCTGGCTGATTGGCCCGGTGATGGCCTTAGGTGCG
Organism: Corynebacterium sp. HMSC077G07; assembly: GCF_001809225.1. Classification (NCBI taxonomy): domain Bacteria; kingdom Bacillati; phylum Actinomycetota; class Actinomycetes; order Mycobacteriales; family Corynebacteriaceae; genus Corynebacterium; species Corynebacterium sp. HMSC077G07. Next base: position 225,393 of record NZ_KV796537.1, read on the forward strand.
CTGCCAGGCGCCTGGGTGGTTCACAACACGCCCAGCGGGCCACTCCAGGTTCTGGTCGGCGGGCTCGTGCTACTCGCGCTGCTAGTGACATCCTTTATGCCTCAGCGCATGCGTGTCGACGGCCCACAATACGCCGTTGCCTCAGGCGTGGCCGGCGGTTTTATGAATACCCTGGCCGGCATTGCGGGCCCAGCCATTACCGTTTACGCACAGGCTTCCCGTTGGCCAGCGCAGACATTTGCAGCCACCCTGCAACCGCTCTTCTTTGTTTCCGGCGCGTTGTCCTTGCTGTTCAAGGAAATCAGCGGTGACGTATCTGTCTTCGCCACCACACCGGTTATCCTCTGGCCGCTGTGTTTGGTTGCCATGATTGTGGGTATATTTTTGGGCACTCGCGTTTCCCGACGAGTGCCCATTGTGCAAGCCCGAAAGCTCGCGGTCATTCTGGCGACTACCGGCGCGGCAGTCACTATGTTTCGCGGAATCTCCGCAACTTTTGGCGCTTAGGCTTGCTGTTACTTCAACAGCGAAGACAGGAAGTTGCGGGTGCGCTCGTGCTGCGGATTACCCAGCACCTCATCCGGGGTGCCCTTTTCCACGACCACGCCGTCAGCCATAAACACGACCTGGTCGGCGACTTCACGGGCAAAGCCCATCTCGTGCGTCACGACGACCATGGTCATGCCCTTATCGGCCAGACCACGCATGACGTTGAGAACCTCACCGACGAGCTCGGGGTCAAGAGCGGAAGTCGGCTCATCGAAGAGCATTAGCTTCGGCTCCATGGCCAGGGCTCGAGCAATGGCAACACGCTGTTGCTGACCGCCCGAGAGCTGAACAGGGTAGGCATCGGCCTTGTGCGCCAGACCAACAGTCTCCAGCAGCTCCATGGCACGCTTTTCAGCCTGCTCCTGAGAGACACCCTTTACCAGCACCGGTGCCTCGGTGATATTTCCCAGCACCGTGCGGTGCGGGAACAGATTGAAGTTCTGGAAAACCATACCGATATCGCGACGCTGACGGGCAGCTTCTGCGGCGGAAATCTCGTAGAGGCTGCCGTTCTTTTCGCGGTAGCCAATCAGGGAACCATCGACGTAGAGACGGCCGGCATTGACCTTCTCCAGGTGGTTGATACAGCGCAGCAGCGTGGACTTACCGGAGCCCGAAGGACCAATGAGGCAGGTAACCGTACCGCGTGGAACTTCCAGGTCGATGCCCTTGAGGACCTCGAGACGGCCGAAGTTCTTCCGAACCTTTTGCGCCTCAACCATCAAATCTTTGGTAGTCATTTACTGCGGATCCTCTCGGTAGAAGTGCTCTTCGTCCTTATCGACAACGCGAGCATTTGCAAGCGGCACACCTTCGGCGTCGGCAAGCGCGGCCAGCTGGCGGGCGGTGAGCTGACGGGTAGCGCCGCGGGCGAAGTAGCGCTCAAGGTAGAACTGTCCGACCATCAGAATTGATGTGATGACCAAGTACCAGGTGGCGGCGACAAGCAGCATCGGCACCGGCAGGAACAGCGCATTGGCGATGTCCGTGGAGCGGCCGTAGAGTTCCAGCGAGAACGGCACTGCGATGACCAGCGAAGTGGTCTTCAGCAGGGAGATGAACTCGTTGCCCGTCGGCGGGATGATGATGCGCATAGCCTGTGGCAAGATGGCGCGGCGGACAGTCTGCCACCAGCTCATACCCAGTGCCTTCGATGCTTCGGTCTGGCCCTCCGGGACAGCCTGGATGCCGGCACGGACAATTTCAGCCATGTATGCGGACTCATTCAAGCCGAGACCGACGAACGCCAACACAAAGGTATTGGACAGGACGGTGCTGAGATCAACCTCGGCAACGCCCAGGTCAATCGTCGAGTAGATAGTGCCGAGGAGGCCCCAAAAGACCAGCTGCACGTAGACCGGAGTTCCTCGGAAAACCCACAGGTAGAACCAAGCAACAGTGGACAGCACGGGGTTGTCCGACATGCGGAGTACGGCGACGATAGCACCGCCGACGATACCGATGAGCATGGCCAAGACCGTCAGTGCAATGGTCCAGCCAGCGGCAGCGGCGATTCGTGTGTCGAACAGGTACTGGAAGTAAACATCCCAGTGGTAGGCCTCGTTGCGGGCGGCACCGATGATGAACCACAGGAAGAGCACAAGCAGCACTGCTGCGGTGATCCAGCGACCCGGGTGCGGCAGCGGTTTGGCCTTAATTTCTTCGTTGAGTTCCGCCTGTGTGGCCTCGTAGCGGGCGCCAGACGCAGATGAGTCGCTCACTTAAAGTTCCTCTCCGTTAATAGTGGCGCGTTCCAAAGCACCGTCTTCCAAACCCCATGTGGTCAGGATTTGCTTGTACTGGCCGTTGTCGATGAGGTACTGCAGCGCCTGCTGGAGTACTGGGCCGAGTTCTGAATCCTTCGGAATAGCGAAGCCGAACGGGGCACCATCGTAGATATCTCCGGCAAGTTCGAGTTTGCCCTCAGAACGATTGACCGCGTAGGCACTGACTGGTGAGTCAGCTGCCAGCGCGTCAGCACGCCCCAGCACCACGGTGGTAGCTGCGGTACCAGCATCCTGGTAGGCCAACTTGTTAATTGGTGGCAAACCGCGATTCAGACAATCCTGATTCTTTACCGGCAGGTCCTCCATGTCAGCGACGGGATTGCGCTGAACGGCAACAGTTTTGCCACAGTAGTTGTCGGAGCTGGCGTCGCTGCCCGGGCGACGTGCCCACTGCAGGCCGGTATCCAGGTAGTCGACGAAGTCGTAGGTCTTGCGGCGCTCCTCATTTGAGGTGAAGCCGGAAGCGCCAACATCAACTGCGCCGGCCGACAGGGCCGGAAGAATCAGTGCGAAATCCTGTTCTTGGATTTCAATCTTCATGTCCAAGACACTGGCCATGGCTCGGATGAGATCGATGTCGAAGCCGATGATGGAACCGGCGGAATCCTTAAACTCTGCCGGGGCGAATGTTGGGTTGGTGCCGATGCGCAATACTTCGCGCTTACGAAGATCTGCTGGGACCTGTTTCGCCAGTTCGGGGACCGCTGCCGGTTTGATCTCTGACCAGCCCTCGGGGTTACCGCTTTCGTCATTGGTGACGCAGCCTGTAAGCCCTAAGAACAAGGTCGCAGTCAGCGTGGCAGCCGCCAATGCGATGGGTCTTTTCATATCTGAATATGTTACCTAGGCACAGGAATACCTTAAATTCGGTACCCCTATTCAGCTGCGTCTTAGGCTGCTGCAGGAAAACCGCACACTTTTCAGACTTCCCGGGGAATAGTCAGCGCCGGTTTTCTAGTTCGCTTCAGCTGCAGCAAAGCCATTGCCAGTGACGTCGAGCGGGCCGACCGCGCCGGAGGCCGGGTCGCTCAGCGCAGCATCGCGGACAGCCTTCGCCACGGCCGGCATGACGCGCGAATCCAGCGCCGACGGGATAATGCGGTCGGCACTCAGGTCTTCTACGCCAACATTTGCAATGGCCTGAGTAGCAGCCAGCTTCATGGCCTCGGTGATCCGTTTGGCACCCGCCTCCAGTGCGCCACGGAACAGACCCGGGAAGGCCAGCACATTATTAATCTGGTTCGGATGATCCGAGCGGCCAGTGGCCACGACGGCTCCGTACTTGCGGGCGACTTCCATCGGAATCTCCGGAATCGGGTTGGCCAGCGAGAACAGAATCGGGTCAGCGGCCATCTGGCTAATCGCATCCTCGCCGATACGGCCGGCAGAGACGCCGATGAACACGTTAGCGTCGACAAGCGCATCGTTGATCGAGCCGGTGATACCGCGCGGGTTAGTCATGCCGGCGACCCACTGCTTGATGTCGCTCAGTGGCTCGCGGTCTGGGTGGATGATGCCGCGCGAATCGACGACGACGATGTCGGACATGCCAGCGGACAGCAGCATCTTCGTCGCAGCGACACCAGCGGCACCAGCGCCGGAGATGACCACGCGGAGATCCTGGAAGCTGCGACCTGTCAGCTTGCAGGCGTTGATCAGGCCGGCGGCGATGACGATGGCGGTGCCGTGCTGGTCGTCGTGGAAGATGGGGATGTCGAGCTCTTGGTCGAGACGCTGCTCGATCTCGAAGCAGCGAGGCGCGGAGATGTCTTCGAGGTTCACTCCGCCAAACGACGGCGCCAGCGCCTTGACCGTCTGGATGATTTCCTCTGTATTGAGGGTATCCAGGACGATTGGCACAGCGGAGATGCCGGCGAACTGCTCGAAGAGCTGGGCTTTTCCTTCCATCACCGGTAGCGCGGCCTTGGGCCCGATGTCGCCAAGGCCAAGCACGGCGGTGCCGTCGGAAACCACTGCGACGTTCTGGCCGGTCCAGGTGTAGGTGCGGGCCAGAGCCGGATCTTCGTGGATGGCCTCACAGACGCGAGCGACACCTGGGGTGTAGCCGATGGAGAGGTCGCGAATTGTCTCGAGCTTCATGGTGGAGTGGGAGCGGAGCTTGCCGCCTCGGTGTGCCTCAAAGATTTCCGCATCGGTGATGGTCGACGGATCTGTGGGGGCGGTGTCCTCCGGTACTGCGTGAAGTGGCGTCTTAGCGGAGTTCGCGTTCGCAGTGTGGGCGGAGGAGCTAGAGGGGGAATTCGCAGCAGGCATGATGACAGTCCAAAACGTGTTGAGTACTGAGTACTTTGTACTTTGAGAAAACTCGACCGCGGCGTGAGCTGCTGGTGGGCAGTGCGTAAAGCCGGGAGCAAAGCTTGGCAGGTGATACGTAGTGGTGTGCGTAAAAACTAAACCAGTCTTGCTATACGGGATTGGTATCTCATTATATGGACAGTGGGGTGGAAAATAAAATCTTTGCGGTTGGGGGAGCGGGGATTTGGGAAGTGTCGTGGGGCTGGCGGCCGCGGGCGTGATGCCGGAACCCCGGCTTTTGCCGAGTTCGACGAGTCCTGCCATGGCATCGTTTGTGTTAAGGGCTACTCAGCTGCGTCGTTTGTGATGAAGGTGTGCATCGAGCTTGCTCGGAAGCATCTTTGTTAGGAAGTGCCTTCGGTGGGGTGTCTATGTGCTGTCGGGTTCCATATGGGCGGCTGTCGTTGGAGGGGCTCCATGCCTTGGCCGCTTTTGGCCTTCTATTGGTTTGGAAAATGTTGGCGATATTATTTGCCGATATTGAGTAAGCGCTGGCCGGGGTTGAAGGTTAGTTTTTAAAGAGATTAACCAGTTCCAAGCCCTGTTCTATGGGGTAGAGGCCTGGTTTTTTCTTACCTTCAGTGGTGCCTTATGGTTCGCGAATCGAAAATATTTGTGTAGTGCGGAAAGTTGAATCCGGAGTTCCTGGGATAGTTCCAACTGACGACAGAGAGCTGTTCGTTTATTGCAACTTCTACGCAGGAGGCTTCTTACGATGTCCGATTCCACTTTCCCCCAGAACCCGCAGAGTCCACAGAACCCGTATGGCTCCCAGAATCCGTACGGCTCCCAGAATCCGCAGGATTCGCTGGGGCAGCAGTCCTACCAGCACAGCCCGCAGGATCCGCTCGGCCAGCAGCCCTACCCGCAGGGTCCGTCGGCAGCGGGGCAGATGCCTCCGGCTCCGAAAGAAAAGAAGAAGGGTGGCTGCTTCAAATGGGGTGGTATTGCCGCGGGCGCTGTCGTGGTCCTCGCTGTGGCGGCCAGCTTGACTGGTGGCGGTGACACTGAGTCGGGTTCCGATTCTGAAGCTGCATCTCTCTTTGGTTCGGAGACTGCCGTTGCGGCTGATTCTGGGACTGTTGAGAATGCCGATTTCGCTGAGTCTTCCGAGGCAGGTGTAGATGAGCAGCAAGGTCAGACGGGGGAGCAGCAAAAGCAGGATGAGAAGGTCCCGACCGAATACAAGAATGCTCTCCGCAAGGCAGAGATTTACGCGAATCGCATGCACATGTCGAAGGCCGGTATTTATGATCAGCTGACCTCGGAGTACGGCGAGAAGTTCTCACCGGAGGCAGCCCAGTATGCAATGGACAATCTCGATGCGGACTGGAATAAGAACGCACTGGAAAAGGCGAGAATCTACCAGGATTCGATGGCGATGTCCCCGGATGCGGTTTACGAGCAGCTGACGTCGGAATACGGCGAGCAGTTTACTCCGGAGGAAGCTCAGTACGCGGTGGATAACCTGTAGCAGCGGGCTTCGTTTGTTGATGACGCCAATTGGCCAGAGTCCAGTTGGATGCCTGCTGCAAAAGAACGGCTTCCGCTTCACCAGAATGCATTTGCTGCACACTGAACGGCTGCTGGTGAAGCGGAAACCGTCTCGGCAGTTTTAATGCGTGACCGGGCAGTTGAGCGAGTGTCTGCAGCACAACTTCGGCGCGGTACAATTCGTGCCGTTTATCAACCGCGCCCGCATCGGCGACCGCGGCGGCAAATCAGAAGTAACCGCGACACTGCGCCGCTACGCAGTCGCAGCACCTATCTTGCAGAAGACATCGCTGAGTTTCGAGTCTCCATCACAGAAGAGCAGCGGCAAGCTTTGTTGAGCGGGATTTCCGAGTACTCCGATGACGATGAAGAAGTTTTCAGAGCGTATGCTCGCCTGTTGAAATCATCGGACTCAAAAGCCATGGAGTAGCCACATTCGCGGGGTGCGAGTCCCCGCCATGGCACTGCCCCGTTCACTCAGGGTTAAGTAGCAAAAAGTGTGTCCGCTCGGC
>NZ_KV796538.1:0-276 GCF_001809225.1 Corynebacterium sp. HMSC077G07
TCGTATTCTGCTGGTGCACCGATGTCATTGGTAGTGGCTGTGGTGTTGTGGGTGATCAGGTCTGTTGCTGTGGAAAGTGCGTCTTGACCCCATCGTTGGTCCCTGGCGATCTTGACCGGATCGTCAGGGACTTCTGTATGTAGATACAGCCACCAATCCATCACTGTGCGTTGATGCGGTAGTGATAGTCCGCGGTGTCTGCGGGCTAGTTCTTTTATGGGGGCGTTGATGCCACCTTCGAGGCTGTTTGTTGTTGCTGCAAGGTTGTCGGGGTCG
>NZ_KV796539.1:0-44532 GCF_001809225.1 Corynebacterium sp. HMSC077G07
TTGTGTGGGGTTGGGTGCTGCGGCCCACTTTTTGTTACCCACGAGTAAACGGGATTAAATAGGGGTTGGTCTGCTCGGTAGCGGAAGGCGGGCTTACCGGTGTCTTGAGGCTTAAGGGGGCAAAGGGTGTCCGGGTTAATGGACACAGGCGTGTCCGCTTAGAGGATCGCCCGGTTGGCACCTTTCGCTGCTTACCTCAATGTGAGTTACTGACTGCCTTTATGGCTGTCATTGGCGGGTGAATGCGGGGTTAGTTCCTGGGTCTATGGCAGCGGCTGTGGGCTAATTAAAGTTACTGACTGCGTTTATGGCAGAAATAGCGCGAAAGATCGCTTGAAAGTGTCATAAACTCATACAGTTTCACGTTTGCAGCCCGTATTTATGCCTGCAGCCTGTACTCACACGTATAGCCTCCAATCGCGTGTACAGCCCGTATTCAAGCGCAGCCCATTCTCGCAAGCAAAGCTCGCAAGCTCATTGTCAACTAGGCCCAACTAGGCCCAACTAGGCCCAACTACGCCCAGCGAGACCCAAACATACGTCGATAGTGCACATGTTACCTTCCGTAGGGCACAAGTTACCCCCGTTAGCGAACGCTGCAATTGTGCCTTTACCAGCACAAATTAGCCAACGCTAAGCCAAGTTCGAAATATGCCCTAAATATTGCGTAATTTCATAACGTATTTACTTGTTAAATAGGGAACCCTAAGCTAATGTTTCACAGGTAATGATTACCTAAGTAAGTGATTGGGTAACGGCGTCTAAGTGGCGTTTGTTTAACAATCCTACTGTGACCGAAGGGATGCCTTTAAGTGGCGCGTTCTAACTCCGGCCGTATTCGCAATATCGTAGTTGCATCTGTTGCGAGCCTTGGACTTGTTCTTGGTGCTTGTTCTACTGATGCCGGTAACGAGGATAAGTCTGCAGCTGCAGGCAACGAGTCTACTATTACCGTTACTGATAATCATGGTGAGCAGACCGTACCTGCCGAGATTGACTCTGTTGTGGCCACGGATAACCGTTCCTTCGAGATGCTCGATCAGTGGGGTATTAAGCTGGCTGCAGCTCCTAAACCGATTATCCCGTTCACGGTTTCCGACTACAAGGACAATCCTGACGTTCAGGACATCGGCAATCACCGCGAGCCGAATCTCGAAATTGTTGCTGCTGCTGACCCGGACCTGATTGTGAACGGTCAGCGTTTCGGCAAGTACTACGATGACCTGAAGAAGCTCGCTCCGAACTCCGCGATTGTGGAGTTTGAGCCGCGCGAGGGCAAGCCGCTGGACGAGGAGCTCAAGCGGCACGCTAAGGGCCTGGGCGCCATCTTCGGTAAGGAGAAGGAAGCCGATCAGCTCATCGCAGACTTTGACAAGGCTCTGGAGCGCGCTCGCAAGGCTTACAACCCGGACGTGAAGGTCATGGCGCTGAACTCGTCGGGCGGCACCCTCGGTTACATTGCTCCGACTGTTGGTCGTACCTTCGGCCCGCTGTTCGACCTGATTGGCATGAAGCCGGCGCTGGAGGTCGACAAGGCCAGCGATGACCACCAGGGTGATGAGATTTCCGCCGAGTCCATCGCTGAGGCAAACCCGGACTTCATCATGGTGCTTGACCGCGATGCTGGCACCTCTGTCCGCGGTACCGATGAGTACCGTTCGGCACAGTCTGTGGTCGAGGAGGCTGCTCCGCTGAAGAACGTGAAGGCAGTCAAGGAGGGCAAGATCTACTACGCCCCAGAGGACACCTACACCAACGAGTCCATTATCACGTACACGGAGATTCTGAACGGGCTTGCCGACGCCTTCGAGCAGGCCTAATAGTTCTCTGACCAGTCACAGGAGTACCTCACCAACTCTATGCAGAAGTTACTGGATTCCCGACTAGCCATCGGGATTGCCTTTGTGGCAGTCCTGGTGGCTATGTCGCTGTTTGTAGGCCAATACGACATCCTGGGCGCCGACGACGGCTGGGAGATGTTCGCCACTACGCGTATACCGCGCACCATTGCACTAGTGCTCTCGGGTGCCGCGATGGCGATGTGTGGCTTGGTCATGCAGCTACTTACGCGCAACAAGTTCGTCGAACCCACCACCACGGGAACCACGGAGTGGGCTGGTCTCGGCCTGATTTTCGTGATGTATTTCTTTCCTTCGGCCTCGATGCTTGGTCGGATGGGCGGGGCAATCATCTTCGCTTTCATCGGCACGGCAGTGTTCTTCCTGTTCTTGCGCCGTGTCGCTTTGAAGTCAAGTCTGGTTGTGCCCATCGTGGGCATCATGTTGGGTGCGGTAGTCAGTTCGATTTCGACTTTCTTTGCGTTGCAGACGGACATGCTGCAGTCGCTAGGCGTGTGGTTCGCAGGCTCCTTTACTGCCATTTATAAAGGGCAGTACGAATTCCTGTGGCTGGTCGTCATCGTGGTTGCAATCGTCTTCGTATTCAGCGATCGGTTAACGGTTGCGGGGCTTGGTGAGGACATTGCCACCAACGTCGGTCTGAACTACAAGCGAATCGTGTTCCTGGGAACGGGGCTGATTGCAATCGCAACAGGTTTGGTCACCGTCGTGGTGGGCAACCTCCCATTCCTGGGGCTCATCGTCCCGAATATCGTCTCCATGTTCCGTGGAGATGATCTGCGCTCCAACCTGCCGTGGGTGTGCCTGGTGGGAATTGGCACCGTGACGATTGCGGACCTGATTGGCCGCGTCATTATCGCCCCGTTCGAGATCCCGGTATCGGTGATTCTCGGCATCCTGGGAGCTGCCATCTTCGTCTATCTGATTGTGGAGCGGCGTCGTGCTTAATCTCAGTTCAACTCACACGGTGGCCGACCAGGCCGGGCCGCAAACGACGTCGTTTAGCACGGCCGCCGCGGCGCGCAGGTACTGGATTATCATTGCTGCGCTGGTGGGCCTGGCGGTGTTGTTTACGGCGGGCCTGCTCGCGTGGGATAACCCGTTGCCGTTCGGTACGGATGGTTTTTGGCTGATTGCGCGCCGGCGTCTTGATGCCGTAATTGCCATGATCGTGGTTGCCTGCTGCCATGCCGTCGCGACGGTGGCGTTCCAGTCGATTGCGAATAACCGAATTATTACGCCGTCGATTATGGGTTTTGAGGCGCTGTACGTGGCTATCAGTACCACTGCGGTGTACTTCTTCGGTGCGACCGGCCTGATGAAAGCTGGCTCGGTTGGCGCGTTTGTGCTGCAGCTCGCGCTGATGGTGGGGCTGTCGCTGGTGCTGTATGCGTGGCTGCTGACCGGGCAGGGCGCGGATATGCACAGCATGCTGCTGGTGGGCATTGTCATCGGTGGCGGACTGGCTTCGCTGTCGACGTTCATGCAGCGCATGCTGACGCCTTCGGATTTTGACCTGCTGACGGCGCGGCTGTTCGGCTCTGTCAACAACGCGGACCCGGAGTTTTTCCCGGTGGCGATCCCGCTGGTGATCGCGGCAATCGTGGTGATTGCGCTGCATTCGCGGGCCCTCAATGTCATGTCGTTGGGGCGTGAAGTCGCGACGAATCTGGGCGTGAATTACCAGGTTCGGTCCATCACCGTGCTGGTTGCGGTGTCCGTGCTGATGGCAGTATCGACGGCTATGGTCGGCCCGATGACATTCCTCGGCTTCCTGGTCGCGACCATTGCGTACCAGGCTGCGGATACCTATGACCACCGCTTTGTGCTGCCGATGGCGGCGCTGATTGGCTACGTCACGCTGGCCAGTGCGTATTTCATCCTCAATCACGTTTTCTATGCCCAGGGCGTGGTGTCCATCATTATCGAGCTGGTTGGCGGTTCGATCTTCCTCTACGTCGTTTTGAAGAAGGGACGGCTATGATTCTCCTCGACAGTGTAAGCAAGAGCTATACCAGCGAGGTGTCAATTGGCCCCGTTGACCTGGAAATTCCAACCAACGCAATCACGGCTCTGATCGGCCCGAACGGCGCGGGCAAGTCCACGCTCTTGACTATGATTGGCCGCCTCCTTGCCGTCGATTCCGGTGACATCAACGTCGGTCCATACAACGTGGGGAAGACCAAGTCGAAGGATCTGGCGAAGGTGCTGTCGATTCTGCGCCAGGACAACCACTTCGTCACGCGTCTCACCGTGCGCCAGCTGGTCAGTTTCGGCCGCTTCCCGCACAGCCAGGGGCGCCTGACCGCTGAGGACGAGCGCATCATCTCCCAGTACATCGAGTTCCTCAATCTTGAGGAACTCCAGGGCCGCTACCTCGACGAGCTCTCCGGTGGGCAGCGTCAGCGCGCGTATGTCGCAATGGTGCTCTGCCAGGAGACGGATTACGTGCTTCTCGACGAGCCGTTGAACAACCTGGATATTTCTCATTCGGTCGACATCATGTCGTACCTGCGCACTGCAGTGCGCGATTTGGGTCGAACCATGGTGGTGGTGTTGCATGACATCAATTTCGCGGCTCGCTACGCCGACTACATCTGTGCGGTCAAGGATGGCCAGATTGTAGAGCACGGCCTTACCGCAGAGCTGATGCGTTCGGAGGTTCTGAGCCCAATCTTCAACACTCAGATTGACATCGTCCAGGGCCCGCACGGCCCGGTCGCCTGCTACGGCTCTTAAGGCAATTCCTGGCCGGACCCACGCAGCCGATACAATCTAGCCTCATGACTATTACTGCTGCCGTTGACGGTTCCGCCCTGCACAACCCCGGACCTGCCGGGTGGTGCTGGTATATCGACGACAGCTGCTGGGCCGCCGGCGGATGGAAAGAGGGAACCAACAACCGCGGGGAGCTCACCGCTCTTGCCGAGCTGCTCCGCGCCACCGCTCACATCCCCGATGAGCCACTGTTCGTCCTGTGCGATTCGCAGTACGTGATTAACTCCGTTACCAAGTGGATGCCGGGATGGAAGCGCAAGGGCTGGAAGAAGCGCGACGGCAAACCCGTCCTCAACGTGGACATCTTGCAGGACATCGACAAGCTGCTCATTGGTCGCAACATTCATCTCGAATGGGTCAAGGGCCACTCTGGCCACGACATGAACGAAGCTGCAGATCAGCGCGCCCGAGCCGCCGCCACCGCGTATCAGAAGGGCACCGCAGTGCCCGAGGGGCCAGGTTTCGCTGGTGCGGGGAGTCGCGGGCAGACGAATGCAGCACAGACGAATGCAGCGCCGACAAAAACCACGCCCGCCACGCCTTCTTCCGACTCCAAGGCACCCAAGACCGCAACCTTCGAGCAAGAAGGCCTCTTTGACCTCGCTGCCGACACCACCGTGACACCCGAGGACGCAGCCAAGGAAGCGCTCACTGTTTTCCGCCGGGCCGCACATCGCGCTGAGCAGGGTAATGCCCGCGCCCTCAAGGCATTGCTTAACGACGCCCTGGGCGCCAACCTCGCCGTGCCAGACGGGCTTTCGGATGCCGAGCATGAGCTCCGCGTCGAGGGAACCACCGCTACTGCGCAGTTCACTACAGACGACTGGGTTGGCCTGGCTGTCTGGGATTTGTCCCAGGCAGTGGGGAAAGCCACAGGTTCTGCGCGTTTGTTGGGCTGGAATGTAGGCAGGTCTTAGCAGTAGTATGAAAGTTTGGTCTTTTAGGTAGACCACCAGGCAATCCGGGGTTACTGGTAGCCTAAAAACACATAAATTCTTTTACTCATTACATATAAGGAGCTCCGACTTCATGGCTGAGCACGAAGGTCCTCGTTCCGGCGAAGGCCGAGGAAATCGCGGAAACCGCGGGTCTAACCGTTCCCATGGTCGTGGCGAGGGCGGCTTTAACGGGCGCAACCGCAACGATCGTCGTGGACAGGGCGGTGGCCCAGGTGGTCGTGGCCGTGGTGGTCACGGTGGTCATGGCGGTAACCGCGATTCCCGTGGTTCGCGGGGCTTCCGTCGTGATGATCGCGACGATCGTGACTTTAACCGCGGTGACCGCAATGAGCGCGGTGGTCGTGGCGGTCGTGGTTACAACCGCAACAATCGCGATGATCGTAATGAGCGTTTTAACCGCGATGACCGTGGTGGTCGCGGTGGCCGCGGTTACGACCGCAATGATCGTAACGAGCGCAACGACCGGGGCGAGCGCAATGATCGTCGCGGCCCGGGCGGACGTGGCGGCCAGGGAGGTCGCAACTTCGACCGTCGTGGTGGCAAGCCACGTCGCTCTAACCGTGGTGGCCGCTTCCAGGATGAGAAGCGTACGCACCGCACCGGCCCGCAGCGCCCAGGTTTCCGCGAGGAGCGCATTGAGGCCCGCAAGAACGAGCCGAAGCTGCCAGATGACATTCGCGCAGACGAGCTCGACCCGAGCGTCCGCCAGGATCTGAAGAGCCTGGCTAAGGACAACGCCGACAAGGTTGCTCGTCACATGATTATGGCCGCAATCCTGATGGCTGAAGACCCGCAGCGTGCCCTGGAGCACGCCCGCGCAGCGAAGGACCGCGCAGGCCGCGTCGGTGTCGTTCGTGAGACAGCTGGTGTCGCCGCTTACCACGCAGGTGAGTGGAAGGAAGCCCTGGCTGAGTTGCGTGCTGCTCGTCGCATCTCCGGTGGTCCGGGCATGCTCGCAGTGATGGCGGACTGTGAGCGCGGCCTCGGCCGTCCGGAGAAGGCCATCGAGCTGGCTCGATCCGAGGAAGCCAAGCAGCTGGATAACGAGTCCAAGACTGAGCTGGCTATCGTCGCCGCAGGTGCTCGCCGCGATATGGGCCAGATTGATGAGGCTCTGGTTGAGCTGGAGACCCAGGATCTGAACCCGGACCGTGAGGATTTCGAAGCAGCTCGTCTGTTCTACGCCTACGCCGATGCGCTGGTGGAGGCCGGCCGTAAAGACGATGCCAAGGTGTGGTTTACCCGCTGCGCCAAGATCGATGTCGACCAGATGCTCGATGCTCGCGAGCGCATCGAAGAGCTGAGCAAGTAAACAGCCCAGCTGCCCGACTCGCAAAACCATCCACCGCTGGCGCGATGCGGCTGCGCATCTACAATTCGTCGTAAAGCGTTCCTATTTTCGTAAAAGGAGAAATGCACCTCATGGCTTCTGTCGCTTCTTCCTATGATGCCGCTCTGTTGGATCTGGATGGCACGATTTACGAAGGTGGCGCGGCGATTCCGAACGCGCTGGAGGGGCTGACCGAGGCGGCGCTGCCGATGGTGTTTATTACGAACAACGCCTCGCGTGCGCCGCAGACGGTGGCGGATCAGCTCAATGAGCTGGGCTATGACGTTCACGCGGACGATGTGATGACGTCGGCGCAGGCGGCCATCGAGATGGCGGCGGAGGTCATTGAGCCGGGCTCGAACGTCTTCGTATTGGGTGCGGAGTCGTTTAAGCAGTTGGCTCGTGAGGCGGGGTACAACCTCGTGGATTCCGCTGATGACTACCCCGCGGCGGTGTTCCAGGGGCTCAACCGTGAGATGACATGGAAGCAGATGTCGGAGGCGTCGCTGGCGGTGTCGCGAGGTGCGCGCTACCTGGTGTCGAATTTGGATACGACGCTGCCGTCGGAGCGCGGTTTTCTGGTCGGCAATGGCTCGGTTGCTGCGGCGATTTCGACGACGACGGGCGTGGCGCCGCTGTCGGCGGGCAAGCCGAAGCCGCCGATGTTCATTAAGGCGGCGGAGCGCCTGGGCGCGAAGAGTCCGCTGGCGATTGGTGACCGCCTGGATACCGACATCGCGGGTGGAAAAGCTGCGAAGATGGACACGTTTATGGTGGTCACGGGTGTTTCCACGCATATGGATGTCGTCGCGGCGCCACCTGAGCACCGCCCGACGCTTATCGGCGCTGATATGACCGCGCTGAACCGTGAGCTGGATCAGGCACGCCCGACGCCGCAGGCTGGTTTCACCGCGCGTTACGACGACGCGGAGGCCGGTGTCATCGTTCTTTCTGGCGGTGACACGGAAGATCCTCGGTTGGCGAACTCGGCGGAGGCTGCGGTGGCGGCGCTGCTGACGGTCGTGGATGTGGTGTGGAACTCTGAGGCTGGTCGTGCTGGCGCAGTGGAGGTCGCGCAGGTCCGCGCGGATGGCCCGGCTGCTGCGGCGGCGCTTGCTGCCTGGCGGATGTGATAGCCGATGAGTGAGGTCGCACCGAAGCCGGGGCAGGGGAAGGGGGCTGGTCCTGTGCCGGGACCAAAACCGGGTCTTGCACCTGCAACTAAGCCTGGCCCCTCTGCCGTACCCAGCCCGGCGGCAATGCCCGGTGCGCGCGAGGTAACCCCGGAGGATGTCCGGGAGCAGGTTGCGGCCGCGCTGTCCGCGCCAGCCCCGACTCCGCAGGAGAGAGTCGCGCAGTTCGAGCAGGCGCATGAGATTTTGTATGAGGCCCTGGGCTCGTCACGCAGGGAAGGAAAGTGAACGCGGTGGCAAAGAAAGCTCCTAAGCGCAGGCTCGATGCGGAGCTGGTGCGAAGGAAGATTGCTCGCTCCCGTGAAGCAGCAGTGGACATGATTAAAGCCGGTCGAGTCGAGGTCGGTGGTTTTGTCGCCTCTAAGCCCGCGACTGCGGTGACAGGGGATGTGTCCATTCGCGTCAGTGGCCTGGAAGAGGACGAGAACTGGGCGTCGCGCGGGGCGCACAAGCTGCTCGGGGCGCTGGAAGCTTTCGAGCCGCAGGGCTTGGATCTGAAGGGCCGGAAAGTACTGGATGCCGGTGCCTCCACGGGAGGTTTTACCGATGTGTGTCTGCGCCGCGATGTCGACACCGTATACGCCGTCGATGTCGGTTATGGTCAGCTGATTTGGCGCTTGCAGGATGACCCGCGGGTGGTTGTGCTCGACCGAACTAATGTCCGCACGCTGACCCCGGAGATTCTCGGCGGCACAGCGGATGTCATGGTCGGCGACCTGTCCTTTATTTCTTTGAAGCTGGTTCTGCCAGCGATTGTTTCCTGCCTCGACGATGGTGCTGACATGTTGCCGATGGTCAAGCCTCAGTTCGAGGTGGGCAAGGAGCGCCTTGGTTCCGGTGGCGTTGTGCGTAGCGATGCGCTGCGCCAGGAAGTTGTCCAAGAAGTCGCCGAATACGCCCGCACGCTGGGACTATCCTTCCGTGCGGCCGTGGCCAGCCCGCTGCCGGGCCCGAGCGGCAATGTGGAGTTTTTCCTGTGGCTGGTGAAAGACGGCGGTGCCAGCGATATTGGTGATGAGGCTATGGCTGCGGCCATCGCTAAGGCCGTTGAGGAGGGGCCGCACAATGACTAGCGCGAAGACTAGCTCACCGACTAGCGCGAAGACTAGCTCACGGACTGATAGCTCCAAGACCAGCGCCGGCAAGCGCGAAATCCTGCTGGTCCCGCACACCGGCCGTAGCGCCAACCTGGAAATGGCCGCCGAGGCCGCCGAGCTGCTTGAGGCCGCGGGTATCGATATCCGCGTGCTGGCCGGTAAAAACCCGGAGGCACTGGCCGCGCACCCAACGCTCGGTAAGTACCCGCGCTACTGGCACTCCCCGCAGGCGGCGTCGGGATGCGAACTCGTCCTCGTCCTCGGCGGCGACGGCACCTTCCTGCGCGCTGCAGATATCGCGCATTCGGCTGACCTGCCGGTGCTCGGCATCAACATGGGACACGTGGGCTTCCTCGCCGAGTGGGAGCAGGAGTCCATGACGGAGGCGATTAGCCGCGTCATCAAGCGTTCCTGGCGTATCGAAGACCGCATGACCATCCGCGCCACCGTCCGTGACACCACCGGCCGCGTAATTGGCTCCGGTTGGGCGCTGAACGAAGTAAGCATCGAAAACGTCAACCGCCGTGGCGTGCTGGACGTCATCCTAGAGGTCGATCGCCGCCCGGTGAGTTCCTACGGCTGCGATGGCGTGCTGATTTCCACCCCGACCGGCTCCACCGCCTACGCCTTTTCCGCAGGTGGGCCTGTGCTGTGGCCGGAGCTCGACGCCATGCTGGTCGTTCCTAACAACGCCCATGCGCTGTTCTCCCGCCCGCTGGTGATCTCCCCGTACTCGACCATCGCCATTGAGACCAACCACGACACCGCCGAGGCGGTCGCGGTGCTCGATGGCTTCCGCAACATCACCATGCCGCCGGGCAGCCGCATCGAAATCGAGCGCGGCGCGCAGCCGGTGCGCTGGGTGCGTCTGGACGATCAGCCGTTCGCCGATCGTCTGGTGCACAAGTTCCGCTTGCCGACGTCCGGGTGGCGCGGCCCCGCCGAGGCGCAATAGCCCCTAAACACGGCAGACGAGACCCCATACTTCAAGGGAAGGACTGATTGCAGGCGCCATGCTGACTGAGATTTCCATCCGCGACCTCGGCGTTATCCCCGACGCGACGCTTGAATTCAGCCCAGGCCTGACCGTGCTCACAGGTGAAACCGGTGCGGGTAAGACGATGGTGGTCACCAGCCTCAAGTTGCTCTGTGGCGCGCGGGCCGACGCCGGCCGCGTGCGCACCGGCGCTGACAAGGCCTTGGTGGAAGGCCGCGTTTGCACCGAGCACCTCTCGGAGGAAGAGTCAGCCACCATCGATGCTGTGGTTTCTGAGCTCGGTGGCGAGCGCGATGAAAATGATGAGTATCTGCTTGCTCGACAGGTCTCCGCGAAGGGGCGCTCCCGGGCGTGGGTTGGTGGCCGCAGTGCCTCGGCTGCGGCATTGGCGGATGTCTCCACGCGCCTGATTGCAATTCATGGCCAGAATGATCAGCTGCGCCTGCAAAGCGCTGATGAGCAGCGTGTGGCCATCGACCGTATGGATGCCGACACAATCGCGCCAACCCTAGAAACTTATCGCCAGCAGCGCGCACACTGGCGCACCCTGGTCAAAGAACTGGAAGAGAAGACTTCGAAGCGCCGTGAGCTGGCCATGCGTGCTGATCAGCTCAGCTTCGCTATCGAAGAAATCGACGCAGTCTCGCCCGAACCAGATGAGGACCAGGACCTGGCCTCGCAGATCCGCCGCATGCAGGATCTGGACGGCCTGCGCGACGCTGCTGCCGTGGCACTTGCCGCCATCGATGGTGCCGCCGCGATGGGCGCGAACAGCCTGGATGCCGCCGCTGAAGACTCCGGTGCCGCCGAACTCCTCGGCGCTGCCGCAAACGAGCTTGCCGCCGCAGACGACGAGGAACTCACCGAGTTTTCCAACCAGCTCAATGAACTGACCAGCCAGCTCTCCGAGATTTCCGCTGGTCTCGGCGCGTTTCTCTCTGGCTTGCCGGAGGAAACCGAGTCCCTGGACAAGCTCATGCAGCGCCAGGTGGAGATTAAGAATCTCACCCGCAAGTACGCCCCGGACATCGCGGGCGTGTTAGCCTGGCGAGATAAGGCGGAGCGCAAGCTCGCCACGCTGGATGTTTCCGGCGAAGCTCTGGACAAGCTCACCGCGGAAATCAACACCGCGGAGAAGAAGCTCGGCACCACCGCACGGAAGCTCTCCAAGGCCCGTGCAAAGTCCGCGAAGCACCTGGAACAGGCCGTGACCAAGGAGCTCAAGGGCTTGGCCATGCCGCACACTTCGCTGGTGGTGGAGATCGTCAAGGCAGACACCTTTGGCCCCGCAGGCGTGGACAACATTGAGTTCAAGCTCCGGGCCCACAAAGGTGCCGAGCCGCGCCCACTGGCCTCATCCGCATCCGGCGGTGAGCTTTCCCGCATCATGCTGGCATTGGAAGTTGTCCTCGCCGAAGGACAGGCCGGGCACACGATGGTTTTCGATGAGGTCGATGCCGGCGTTGGTGGGCGCGCGGCTGTGGAGATTGGCAAGCGCCTGAAGCAGTTGGCGGTGAATAACCAGGTGATCGTCGTCACGCACTTGCCTCAGGTGGCGGCGTTTGCGGATACCCACTTGGTGGTCAGTAAGGATGCCCGTTCGGGCGCGGTGTCGTCGAAGGTGACGAGCCTGGGCGACGAGGAGCGTATTGACGAGCTCGCGCGGATGATGGCGGGCCTGGACGATTCGGACTCCGGACGCGCGCACGCGCAAGATCTTCTGGATCAAGCTCGGCGCGCCTTCTCAGCCAAGTAGCTGCACTTATGTTTCACTAAGTGCCATGAGTCTGTTCTCTCGGAACGAAAAAGATCTTCCTGGCATTTCGGGGACCGTGCGGGACGGTTCCCGCCTGGAGCGTGCGCTCAAGCGCATGGGCGAAGGCGACATCGTGGTGATTGATGCGCCGGATATCTCGCGTCCACTGGCACAGCAGTTGATTGATGCCAAGGTCGCCGCAGTGGTGAACACCGGCGCGTTTACCACGGGTTTTGTGCCGAATTACGGCCCGCAGATGATGCGCGACGCCGACATTGCGATGGTGCAGAACGTCGGCGACGAGGTCTTTGAGAAGCTCAAGGACGGCAAGAACGGCAGGCTTGACGACGGCAAGCTCTACCACGGTGACCGCCTGATTGGGCAGGGCGACGAGGTCGACCAGGACGAGCTGGAGCGCGCCTTCGACGAGGGCCGCACCAGCATGGTCGACCGCCTGGAGGCACTCTCCGGCAACTTGGTGGAATTCGCCAAGACCGAGTCCCCGCTCTACATCGATGGCCTGGGCATTCCGGACGAGACGGAGCCGCTGCGTGGCCGCAAGGTCGTTGTGGTCAGCCCTGGTGAGGGACACCGCAAGACGCTGGAAGACTTAAAGAACTTCATCCGCGAGTACGAGCCGCTGCTCATCGGTGTCGACACCGGTGCCGACACGCTCTTCGATCTGAAGTACGAGCCGGACTACATCATCGGTGATCCGGAGAACATCAACTCTGAGGCACTGCGGTCTGCCGGTTGCGTGATTCTGCCCGCCGACCCGGACGGTCACGCGGTAGGCCTTGAGCGCATTCAGGACCTCGGTATTGGCGCCATGACGTTCCCGGCGCTGTCCGATTCCGCCACTGACCTGGCGCTGGTCTTCGCCGCGCATCACGACGCCGACATGGTCGTCTCCGTCGGTGCTCCACAGAACATCGACAGCATCTACCACGCTGAGGATCAAAGCGGTGTGCCGTCGGCGTTGCTGTCGCGTTTGAAGGTCGGGGAAAAGCTTGTCGACGGTCGCATGGTCGCCGACCTCTACCAGGTCAATAGCCGTGGTTTTGGTGTGGCCTGGGCAATCCTGGCTATCTTCGTGGCCGTTGCGGTGATCTTCGCTATCGCTGGTACCTCCGGCGATGGTTCTGTCAGCGAGAATTTGATTGATACTTGGAACTCCATTGCACTGTGGTTCCAGGGGCTGTTTAAGTAGTTATAGCGGTATCTTGAGCATTGTGAGCGCCTGAGTTTTCAGCTGTCAGTGCTGATTGAGGCGTCGGCGAAAGGAATGAGGGACAGGCGATGGCGAAGAAGCGCAGGAGCGGGAAGTTTACAGCCGGTGTGACAGGTGCTGCCCTCGGTGTTGCGGCAGGTGCTGCGCTGGGTGCTTATGTGTTGAACCCTGCCGGTGCTGGCATTGATTTCGGCACTGGCGCCGCCTCTGAGCGCGATGCCGCTGTTGCACGCGCTGATGCGCAGCAAGCGCGTGCCGATGAAGCCAACCGCATCATCGAACCCATCGTCGGGGAGATCGTCAAGGACTCTTTGAAGGATGTGCCCGTTCTGGTTATCGCCACGCCTGATGCCACCGATGAGCAGCTTGCAGGGGTTTCCGAGACCCTGCGCGCTGCTGGTGCCCCAGATGCGGGTGTGCTGAAACTTACCGATAAGTTTCTTTCCTCCGCTGGCGCGGATGAGTTGAAGGATACGGTTTCTACCTCGCTGCCGGCTGATGTGCAGCTGGATCCGGAGCGCCGCGAGCCGGGTCGACAGGCCGGCCAGGCGCTGGCTCCTGTGTTGGAGTTGGATAAGGATGGGGGAGAGCGGGCTTCCGCTGCGGACCGAAAGCTGCTGCTGGAGGCCCTGAAGGGCGGCGGTTTTGTTGAGTATGAGGAGGGGACGCTGCGACCGGCTGCTGGCATTGTGATTGTTGGTAATCACGGCACTGTGTCAAAGGCTGCGATTGATAAGGGCGAGGACCCGGAGTTCGGTGCTGGCTTGGTTGCGGATTTAGCTGTGGCACTGGCTGAGGGGTTTGGTGCTGGTGAGGATGCTGCTGGTCACGTTGTGGTGGGGACTGATGGCTTCGGCCGCGAAGGTGTCAGCGCCCTGCCAGACGAGCGCTGGGGTGTCGACCCTGCAGTGAAGCGTGTGGACGCTGTGTCAGATTCGGCGGGCCGGGTTGGGGTTGTTGGGGATTTGAAGAAGTAAGGAACGAACAGTGCCAAGCAAGCGGGAACAATCAATTAAGCGTTTCGAGCGTCGCATGGAACGACAGGCTACGAGAACGTCATGGCGAGACGACTACGCCATTATCGGTGAAGATTCCTGGGGTAATGACTACCTAGGTAACGAAGGTGGAGAGCGTTCCGTCCGCGCGAGCCGTGGTGGCCGGGCGGACGGGAACCGTCGGCGGTAGCGGGGCATTCCTACATAGGAAGCCAGATGGCCAGATGAGGAAAAGTCCAATCCATGACTGGTGGAACATAAGATTTTCGTGTTGGGTTTTCTATGCTGATTCCTGGCAGGATTAATTCAAAACCTCGGAAAGAGGGAATACTCCAGCATATTTTCGATTGGATTGGCGATACGACCAGCACCTCCAGGTAGTGATGTGCTCTATTGGGTAACTACGTCAGTATCCGAGTATGGCGAGTCTTTTCAATCGCGTCTGGCCGTTGTAGCGGATTGGTAAGTCCAGTACCTGGTTACGGTGCCTCCGCTTTTTAACTGTCGCCGAGTGCCCTGTTGCTGGGTGTAACCCCCGGATTATTGAAATAGCAAAGTGGTTAGACAATATATGTGGGTAAAGACATCTTCAAGTTAGTCAGGATATTTTGAAATGGTTGGCACTTCCGAGATTCTTGATTCAATCACTCCAAAGCAGACCGCAAAGGTCAGCAGTCTCAACGCGGCCATCTGGCAAACCGCTGACGATTACTTACGTTTGATTGTCCCGGCTGAAAACTACGGTGACTACATCATCCCGTTTACTGTTCTGCGCCGATTAGAAGCGCGCTTGGCTCCCACCAAGAAGCAGGTACTCGAACTCATTCGTCGTGAAAATAAGCGCGGTACCGATCCTTCGATAATTGGACTCATGATCGAGAATCAGTTCCAACTCCGTTTCTGGAACTCCCATGAGCTTTCACTAGAACGCCTGGCAATTTCCGATGACGCGCTTAAACCAGGACTCAAGCAATACCTCAACGCGTTTTCCCCAAACATCCTAAAGATCTGGGATGCGTTCGAGTTCGACAAACTCATTGACTTTTTGGACCGCAACAACCAACTGTGGAACGTGGTCAACCACTTCGCATCCATCGACATGTCTGATAAAGCGCTCCAAGATCAGACGATGGGCGATATTTTTGAAAACCTGATGTATCGCTCATTTGCGCGCAAAGCGAAAGATGCCGGTGAATTCTATACCCCGCGCGACGCTATTCGCCTGATGACTTCCATCCTGTTTACCTCCGATGACACCGAGTTAGAAGAGGACGGCATTATCCGTTCGGTGTATGACCCAACGGCTGGTACCTGTGGCATGTTGATTGCTGCCCGTGATGCATTGCGTGCAATCAATCCAGGCATTGAGGTTGTTGTAGCTGGGCAGGAGTTGAAGGAATCGTCCTTCGCGATGGGCAAGTCCGATTTGCTCATGCAGGGTTTCAAGGACCCGGAAGTACTCAAGTTTGGTAACTCGCTAATCAACGATCAATACGCTAATGACACCTTCGACTACATCATGGCCAATCCACCGTATGGCTCTTCCTGGAAGGCGTTTCAAGAGAAGGTGAATAATCTCCGTGACCAGGGGGACCCGCGTTTCTCTGAGGGACTTCCAGCTGTAAGCGATGGGCAGATGCTCTTTCTGATGCACATTGCTCATAAGCTTGCACCGGCCAGTGGTGCCACTAAGGGCGGAAGAGCGGCCGTGGTCACGAACGGGTCTCCGCTTTTTACTGGCGACGCTGAAAGCGGCCCGGACAGCATCCGCAAATACCTCATTGGTGCGCAGGGCGGCACCGAAGTCTTGGATGCGATTATCGCGCTGCCGAATGACATGTTCTACAACACTGGCATCGCCACCTACATTTGGATTCTTGATCGCAACAAGGAACCACGCAGGCGAGGCAAGATTCAGTTCATCGACGCGACCGATATTTGCACCCCGATGCGCAAGAACATGGGCCAAAAGCGCGTCGAATTCACGGATGATAATATCCGCGAAATCACGAAGATTTACAAGGATTTCGAGGAGAACGACCGCTCCATCATCGTTACCGCTGACGATCTGACTTACCGCGATGTGCCAATGTTCAAATTGGCGCACTACGCCGTGAGCGTCACCGATGAAACTGTGGCAAAAGCGATGAAGCACAAGTCTGCTTTCCCGGAGCACGAAGCAGTCATCTGCGAGATGGAGGGACGCGCCTACAACGATCTTCCTAAGGCATTGAAGGCATTAGCTAAAGCCCACGGCGTGAAGATGGGCGCTCCGCTTCTCCGACACATCATGAAGTCGCTTGCTGTTGAGGATGAAAATGCTCCGGCTTCTCTGGATGAGAAGGGCAACCCTGTTGTGGACGCTTCGACCAAGGTAATCGAGCGCGTGCCGTACCTGGAGGATGTGGCCGAGCACATGGAGCGTGAAGTGCTCCCATTTGTCCCTGACATGCAGTGGGATGAGTCGCTGGCGAAGGTTGGAACGGAACTTCCATTGACCCGCCTGTTCTATAAGCCAGAAGAGTCCCGCTCTTTGGAGGAACTAGACGCAGATATTGCGGCTTCACTCGATCGCATTTATTCCATGTTCCGGGAGGTGCGTTCTGATGACTGATCTAAAAGATAGTGGAGTCTACTGGCTAGGAGAAGTCGCTTCTGACTTCGATATTGTGCCTTCTACCATAATATTTAGGGAACGCAGCGAGAAGAATCTGAAAGATGACATTCATTTAACGCCATCCCAAAAATACGGTGTTCTTCCCCAAGATAAGTATCAGGAAATCACGGGCGGGAAAGTCATGCAGAAACTGTCCGATTCTGACATGAAGCACGTCGAACCCAATGATTTTGTGATTCATCTCCGTAGTTTCCAGGGTGGGATTGAACGGAGCCAAATCAGAGGAAAAGTCAGTACCGCCTACACGGTTCTAGAACCTCGTGACGGTGTATTTACTGGCTACTGGCGATATTTTCTGAAGTCAGCGCCATTTATCGAAGGAATGGCATCGTCTACTGACCAACTTCGCGACGGACAAACGATCAATTACGCACGTTTCTCTCGGCTAAAACTTTTGCGTCCTCCACTCGAAACCCAGCGTCGTATCGCTGATTATCTCGATAAGGAAATCAGCGAGATGGACACGCTAATCGAAGAGTTTGATGGACTGGCAACAAACTTAACAAACCGTAGAAGCCTGCTGATTACTAAGAAACTTTATGACCATCTTAACGGCTGTGAACGTAGCGTTGTGGGTTTGTGGAACTACGCAAGCACAAACCCACTCACTCCCGAGTTCAGAGATCTCCCTGAAGGCGAAAAGATTGATTTTCTGCCACTTGAGAACGTTTGGTCCCACGGGAAGGCTGACTATTCCGAAAAGATCGCTTGGGATGGAGGAAAGAGTTCATACACGCAGTTCAGACGTGGCGACATCCTTGTGCCTAAGGTGACTCCCACCGTTTTTCACGGTCGCACGATGGTAGCGGAAACAGAGTCGCCCATTGGGCTGGCTACTTCTGAGGTGCATACTCTTCGAGCACATCTGAATGCTGATCCACGGTGGATCGTCTACAACATGCTATCAAGCAAGTTCCTGGACGAAGCGCGAGGACAGATATATGGTGTTGCGGGACTACAGCGAATCTCCACTCAGTACCTCTCAACTTTCAAAGTCCCCCTCACACCACTCGAAAAGCAGGTTGAAATCGCTGACGAACTAGACCGCGAGTTTGAGCGCATGGACACTCTCATTGAAGAATCCACGCGACTCATCGAAAACCTGAAAGCGCGAAAGACAGCGCTGATTACCGAAGTCGTAACCGGGCGGAAAGAGGTCTAGTCATGGTCAACCCAATTCTCGAAGAAGCAATGGAACTGACCATCTGTCGGTCTCTTAACTCCCAAGGCTGGATCTGGAACGAGGGGGACAACGACAAAGGATTTGACCCCGAACTCGGGTTGTTTCCCGAGGACGTACTCCACTGGCTCAAAACCCAACACCCGAAAGAATACGAGCGCGCGATTCCGCCGACCGCAAATGACACCGACCGCAGGTCCCGCGAGCGCCGCCTGCTTAATCGCCTGACGAAAGAACTTGACTACACGCCGATTCTCGACGGCATCACCAAGAAGGTCAATGGCGGGCTATTAGGTACGCTGCGCGATGGCTTCTCGTTCACCCAGGCAGATCTTGGCACCGTGAACTTCCCGGATATGGCGGGATTCTTCCCGTATGACCCGGCGAAAACCGAAGTAACCAAAAAGGCAAAAGAAAACCGCCTACGCGTGCTGCAACAAGTCCACTTTGAAAAAGGTGATGGAAGCCGGATCGACCTCGTGCTGCTTGTCAACGGTATTCCCGTTGTCACGATGGAGCTGAAAACAGATAACACGCAGTCGATTGATGATGCAGTTGCCCAGTACAAGCACGACCGCAAGCCCAATCGTTCGAAGCGCCCACTGCTGAATCCTGGGCGATGCTTAGTCCACTTCGCTGTGTCTTCCCGCGAAGTCATGATGACTACGGAACTCAACGGAGCCGATACTGTCTTCCTGCCGTTTAACCAGGGAACTGATGAAGGGCGCGCCGGCAATCCAGATAACCCCAACGGTTATAGGGTTTCCTACCTGTGGGAATGGGTATGTTCGCCGGACCTGCTCCTGCGCATTCTGAAAGACTATGCCCTGTGGGAACCGTCCACCAAGGGCAACGAGGGGCGTCTCATTTTCCCTCGTTTCCACCAATTGCGTTCCGTCGAACGAGTCACCAACGACGTGGCGGTCAACGGCACCGGCAGACGTTATCTCATTCAGCATTCAGCGGGCTCGGGAAAGACCAAGACCATTGCGTGGATGGCGCACCGAGCCAACAAGATGATTCATGAAGACGGCACGAAACTGTTTGATTGCGTCATTGTCGTAACCGACCGCACCGTGCTGGACAAGAATGTGGCGGATGGGCTGTCGTTGCTTCAGGCCTCTGAAGGCATGGTCATCAATATCACTAATGATGACACCTCCAAGTCAGAGAAACTGAATCACTATCTGACCCAGGGAAAACGCATCCTGTCCTGTACGCTGCAGACTTTCCCTGCATTGGCGCAGACAATTGATCGGTCGCCGAAACTGCGGAATCGTCGCTGGCTCGTCATTATTGATGAGGCGCACTCGTCTCAGCACGGCAAGGCTTCGCGCACTCTGTTGGAGACGCTGTCGGACACGCCCAATGAAATCTCTGAAGCGGCCTCTCGCGCTGCAGCTGAGGTGGAAGAGGCGGCTGAGGGCGACACATCGCAGGATGTCTCGGTTACCCCAGTCGTACCCACCACACTCACCCGTAAGGAAAAGGACCGTCTCCAGCAGCAACGAGACTCAGCGGTCGCGCGCTCGTCGAACGTCACTATCGTGGCGTTGACCGCTACGCCGAAGGCCAAGACCCTCGCTGTTTTTGGTGAGCCCGCGCCGGACGAGCCGGAAAAGCGCGTGGCGTTTGATCTCTACTCGATGGCCCAGGCAATCGACGAGAACTTCATTCTGGACGTGTTGCAGAACTACTTTTCTCTTTCTCTCTACGCCAAGATCGTAGATCGCCTAGGACGCGAGGACGAAGTGGTGCTCGGTGAAGCGAAATCCGCATTAAAGAAGTTTGTGCGCTCGCACGAACAGACCATTCACTCCAAGGCGGAAGTGGCGGTAGAGCACTTCAATAACAACGTGCGCCATTTGCTTGGCTCTACGGCGAAAGCGATGGTGGTCTGTGATGACCGCATGAGTGCTTATACCTGGTTTAGGGCAGTCCAAGACGTCATCAAAGCCACCCCGAAATATCAGGGACTTGAAGCACTCGTTGCATTCTCCGGCTCCCTCGATGTGTCCAAGGATGAGGATGCCGAGGAAATCGTTACAGAATCCTCGTTGAATAACGAGAATTCTCCTGAAGGCAAACGCCGGATGGAAACGACAAAGATGTTCGACGGTGCGGCCTACAAGTTCCTCATCGTGGCGAATAAATACCAAACGGGATTCGACGAGCCACGGCTATCATCTATGTACGTCGATAAGCCTCTCGCAGGCGTGATGGCAGTGCAGACCCTCTCGCGGCTGAACAGGACGATGCCGTCGAAGAACAAATCCAAGACATTCGTGGTGGACTTCGTCAATGACCCCGAAGCAATCCTTAAAGCCTTCCAGCCGTACTACTCGCAGGCCTCCATTGACACCGAGGTCGACCCAAACGTGCTGACAGACCTCGCGCGTGTGCTCGACACATCCCAGTTCTATGGGACCGAAGAGATGGAAACGCTCGCCAACGTGGTCATGGATCCGGACTTGGATGCGAAGAAGAAAGACAGGCTGATTCGCGCGGGCATCGACCCGATTGTTACCCGGTGGACAGACTTCTACGTCGATGCCGTTGTTGCAGGAGCTAAGGACAAGGAAACCGTGGCAACGGATTTCCGCGCCAACCTGGTGAAGTACGTCCACGCCTGGGATTTTATGAGCCAGTTCATTGATTTCCAGGACGTGAGACTGCATAAGCGGGCAATCTTTGCTGACTTGCTTGTGCGTAATCTGAAGCTGGGGAAGAAGGAACGAAATGAGGATTACGTCACCGGTGTGGATGTGGTGAAAACTGCTGTTACAGGTGACGTGGACAAAGGCAGAAATCTTGAGCTGCGCATTGACGATGCTCGCGCTCCACTTGCTGTTCCCGGTTTTGATGGTCGTGTGTCTACCGGTGGGGCTGCGGATCCGCTGCAAGGTGCTTTCCGTGAGGCAGTGGAGCAGGTCAATGAGTTGTTCTCTGCCGCTGGAATCGACATGTCGAAGTCGGCAAATGCCCGCATGGTTCATGCAGTGTGGGAAGCCCTGGCTAGCGATAAGGATGTGGAGGTTCTTGCCACGAAGAATCCGCAAGATGTGCTTGCTAAGTCGTCGGTTCTGCGTGGCAAGGTCCTCGCCGCAATCCTGGCTGCGGCTACTGAACACAAGCAGTTCACTGACCTGGTGCTCGGTGGTGAAGATGCGCTCGATATGTTTACCGCTGCAATGTCGCGTCTTGCTGTGGCTGCGATAGAAGATAAGGTGCGCGGGATAGATCTTCCTGCCGATGCGCTTGTTGGCAAACCCCAGACTGATTCAGTTGAATCGGAGGCTGAGCGTCGCGTGCAGGAGCTCTACGATGTGATGCTCATGCATGCAGGTGAGAATCCAGTTGAAGAGGACCTAGCGCGGGCACTGGACCAGGCGCTTGTCAACCGTGAAGATACTAACGTGTTCGAAGTGGTGCGCAAACAGTTTATTCAGCGTTCGCTTCCTGTCGCTGGCCAATTCTTTGAAGGGGTGGCTATGTACGCCGTCCAACAGTATTAGGCGGTGATGTTTCGCGTGAAGTGTGCAGGTTCAGAGTGCGGATAAACTGACTGGATTTGAAACCTCCTGCCCGGTCACTCCTGCTGGTTACAGTGCCCGAGCGGGGGCGGTGTTTTTAGAAGCAAAGGGTCGAATAGTTTTAGCCCACTCGTCCGTCCCCGTGCGAAGCCGAGGGGTTTCTTCAGCTAAAACGGTTAAAGACGTGTGGCTTTTTCCTATTCATTTGAGTTAAGAAGTCACTTGATCAGCAACGTTGTAGGAGGTGCCGGTTCGGTTTAGCTCCCTGATCGGTTTAGTGGCAGATAACCACGCGTTACTGAACATCAAAGGTTTTCGACTGTTCCTCGTCATCTTCGACCCAGTGAACGGTTAGTTTTGTGCCAGAAGTTCCCATTGAATAGATGACTGGAATTTCCCAGCTGACACCAGGTTCAAGCGTAATCGGGTGCTGCTCCGTATTGAGACGCATCAAACCATACGCCGCTTGCCCCTCAAACGTGACCGAATGTGCAGCGAGATCACCGGTGTTGGTAACTTCGCACCACCGCTTGGTTTCATATTTCATTTTGCCGTTCTTGTCGAGGCCCTTCGGCAATTGCTCTCGCTTGGAATTGACACGGAACCTAACACCTATTGTTGCTCCTTGACTTTCCCGAGTGGAAAGATCCATCTTCGCCAGGTCGTGCTCGATGGCAGCCCAGATTTTGCTTTCAAGTTCGCTTGCATCAGCGAACTCTCCGAGTAGACCCCGTTCACTTATTTCCTGTTTAAACTGACGAAGGCCGTCCAGCTGAGAAGTATCTATATCATGCGGCAATCGCGCGGTTGAGAAATACGGATGGACTGGCTTGCCGCTATTTACTGCACGATCAATCTCTTCAACGGTTCCCGAAACCGCTTCGCGAGTGGGAGAACCGATACGGCTGCCAAACAACGCGATGACGATATCAGCTTCGTCAACTCCTTGCTCGTTAATGATTGACTGTGGATGGTCACCTAAGAGCGGGACTGACGAGCTTTCCCAAAGCCATGGGATTAGTACGATATTTCTCGCAGCTGCGTGGCGGCTATTCCATGAATGAATTGCGTTCTTAACGGCATCGCGGGCCTCAGGAACATCACTAGGCGAAGCAATCAGTATGTGTAAGGCCGTTGCAGGGAAACTCATATCCAAATCCTAATCGAAAGTGTGTTCCTCGCAATAGCGCGAGCTTTTAGGGTGGCTATGGGTTTATGCACGGTCTGACGCTTGACGGCATTTACCTGGGCACTGCTGCGGTGAAAATTAATAGTAATGCCGGGAGAAAGCTGATCGAATGCATCAGAAGTGTTCCCGCGTGCCGGGGCTTCGGAGTTGCGGTCATGAAGCTCAAGCGGCCGTTACAAAGCTTTAGTAATCGAAAGGGGATACCTGTATTGGAGGAGCGCTAGGTCGCTATAGTTTTCATATGGCACCAGACAGCATTCCGACTACAGATCAGTTCCGTCCAGCAGTACTGCGTGTGCTATCAGATGGGCGAGAACGACGGCTCACAGAGATTGGCGACGATGTAGTTAAACATCTGGGGCTTTCGCATGAGGTTTTGGAGGAAACTATTCCGTCCGGGCAGCCAAGATACAGAAATCGAATTGCTTGGGCCTGCTCGTCGTTTGCGCAATCTGGTTTAGTGATTCGACCAAAGCGCGGGCGATACGTGATCTCGGATGATGGGCGTCAAGTAGATGCAAGGAACCTTGAGGAATACACCGAAAAGGACATGCTGGAGTGGCCCAAGTGGCGGCAGTACCAAGATGAGATTAGGGAGCGCAAAAGCTCTGGCAATGCAGCGGCTGACTTGCCAGCATCCTCAGGCGTGCGTAACGAAGGGGCTTTAGCTGAATGGGAAGAAGCTTCGGCTAGTCCGACGAAATCTCCATTAGAGATGGTGGAGGATGCGCAAGCTGATTGGAACGCGAAGGTTTCCACCGATCTGCGGCAGCGCCTGCAGGACTCGACCCCTGAGTTCTTTGAACGCGCTGTCATCGAACTGCTGTGGGCAATGGGATACGGCGGTGTCCACGGGCAGAAGCAGCATCTGGGACGGTCAAATGACGGTGGCGTCGACGGAGTGATTCGTGAAGATGCCCTTGGGCTTGGCAAAGTTTATGTGCAGGCCAAGCGCTATGCTGACTCAAATTCCGTTGGGAATGGAGAAATAAGAAACTTCATTGGTGCGCTAGATTCTCGCGGTGCGAATAAAGGCGTATTCATCACAACTTCTCGCTTTACCAACGGGGCAGTAGAAGCTGCAGCGAACTATAGGCACGGAACAATCGTCCTGATTGATGGCGTGAAACTATCCGCACTCATGCTTGACTATGGCGTCGCGGTCCAAAAAGCACATGAGATTACCCTTTACGAACTGGATGAAGACTTTTTCGAAGAGGACCAGTAGGGCGTCTCATGGCGGGTGTGACCTGTCATTGCGAGGTTACTTGAGTGGGCTTCAAATCTTATACAATCGGGAGACCGTTTTTACGTAAATAGGAAGCCCGATGCGGACACTCAGTTTCTTCAACAACAAGGGAGGAGTGGGGAAGACCACTCTTTCCACCAATGTCGCCCATTATTTTGCTCGTCAGGGTAAACGAGTGCTCTATGTGGATTGCGATCCGCAGTGCAATGCCACACAACTCATGCTGACTGAAGACCAACACGAGGAAATCTACCTGAGCAGTAAGAATGATGAGCAGGCCGAGCGAGATTCGCTGGCTAATACCGTCTACTCGCTGTTCATCCCGCTACGGGAAGGCGAGACCGATATCGAGCCCGATATCCGGACGGTGCGCTCGGAGAGGTTTGGAGTCGATGTCCTGCCAGGGCACCCGGCTCTTTCCAACATTGAAGATGTCATGAGTGACGCATGGCAGTCATCGCTAGCCAAGAAGACCGGCGACTTTCGTCGAATCCACTGGGCCGGACAGTTGGCCGTGGCGATGGAGGATGAAGATCGATACGACTACATCTTCTACGATGTGGGACCGTCGTTAGGCCCTTTCAATCGAACCGTACTCTTGGGCTGCGACGCCTTCGTTACTCCTACGTCAACCGACTTGTTCAGCTTCCACGCCTTTGGAAACCTCGCCAAGTGGTTCAACGACTGGGTCACTGAATACAGCGAAATATCCGAGGGGAACCTTTCCCAGTGGAGGAACTACTCGCCAGATATTTCGAAGAAAACTCGAAAGCTTCGGCTGCTCGGGCATGACGGACGTGGGCTTCAGTACCTTGGCTACACAACGCTGGAATACGTGAAGCGGCGCTCGAACGGTAAAGAACAGCTTGTCGGAGCCTTTGAACGATTCCGCGGCAAGTTTGACGACGAAGCAAAGCGGATTGGCGAAAGCCTCGGACATTCGTGTGACCAGTACCTGATTGGGCATGTGCCGCACATGTACTCCATGCCGGCGACCGCACAGGATAGTCATTCACCAATTGCAGACCTGCAAGCAACCGATGGCGTGCGGGGAACTCAGCTGAACCAACGTACAGGCTATGCAGAGAAGATTGATGAAGTCGCTGCGCTGGTTCTGGAGCGGTTGGAAAGCTAGGCGCTGTTGCGACGCGCACGATCGACGCGGTTCCGGCCAATGAAGAAGATGCTGCACTGCTGAAGATCCAGGTCGGCGCGCCTTTGCTGCGTGTCCGGCGCCGTGCATTCACGCTGGACGGAGTGCCGATTGAGGTCTCCGGTGGACGCTACCTAGCAAGTAAAACGAACTTCTCGGTGACGACGGCGCGGGGCAATGCGTCACCGATCTCGCTGCAGGCTGGGGAGGGCGTGCGGGAGAGGGCTGACCTGGACGAGCGTATTAGCCCCTTCCCGTTCAGATCGGCAGAGACGTCAAAATCTAGCTAGTGCGCAGTTTGCTTTCAAATGCGTTTCGCAAGTTTACTGGCAATGACTGTCTTATTGAAAAAGGGGTTATCTCGATAAGCTGGTCGTAAGCAGGCGGGTTCGTAAACTCATTCTGAACAATATTTTGGAGAGCCTTAATTTCGGCATTAGTTGAGTCACTTGCCCAGTAGGTGGCTAAGCGCTCATCTAGTGGAACGCCCATCATCTTGCTGAAAAGCTCAGACGCTTCCATTGCTGCGCGTGAATTATCTGCAATATATTTTCGGTTTATACCTTCTACGGTATTTTCCCACTCTGCTTGGACTGTCATAGCGGAGCTCAGATTTAGGGAATGGTATTCGTTGTTTTTAACAGCCTCCTTAATCTCAGCATTTCTCTTTGATCGAAGATAGAGCGGGGCGGCAATCGGCGCCATAAAAATTAGCAGTACGAGGAGTAGGCTAAAAAGCCCGCCTAGGAGGTTGGGAAAAATATCTGCTAGCACTGCAAGGAAGCCAACGCCAAAGAGGGCCGCTAGGGCCACGCTAATCAATTTTGTAATGCTATATTTCTCTGGAACTTCCTTATATGAGGAGTTCAACGTAATTTCAGGATTTGGTGGGTACTGAGGTGCCGGTAGGAAAATTCCGCTAATAAGGGCGTCATTATTCCATTCGGGTTTTTTCCAGCTTGGGAATTGTCGAATAATCTCATCAGCGCGATTTGCAACTACAGTTTGCCAAATTGTGCTTACGTCTTGGTGCTTTTGAATGTGTTCAAGAGCCTTCGGGCGGTATTCATAATAATATTTACTACCTACACCATCGCGCCATTGCGCATATGTGATATTTTTCATATGCGTCATGTCTTCATGGTTCTGTACGCGAAATTGAGTTAGCTCGCTGTGTATATCCTGAATTGCAGATAACGTTTCGGAATGATGGCGCTCGGACTGGCGCATTTGTTGGTCGAGCTTGTTGATAGTTTCTTGCTGAAGTCTTTGGGTTTTTTGAGCATCTCGGTGGGCTGAGGCAAATCCCGCAGCCATAATGATGTTTCCCGCATAGGTTGCGTGTAACTGCTGTTTCGCCGTTCGTGCTGCTTCTTCTTGGACAGCTGTGTTGTGTCGAACGGCAGACGTCATGTCTGTGTACTTTGAATTCATGTTTTGTGCCATGGCTGATATTCTCCGGTATGTCTTGTGCTGGAAAGCACTTTGTGGTGCTGGGAACAAGGGAAATTGTATTCCCCCTTTAGTTACTAGTCGATTGCAGTGTTGAGAGTTGCTAGCTTGGGCGACGTTTCTACAGCTGCTTCAACAAGTGTCAGCTAATTCAACATTGCGCGGCACTCTTCCTCGGAATGGCCGGAGTTCAGGCAATCGGCCCAGTCGATCTGGCCTTGAACCCACGGGGATGGCTCGTTGTTCTGAGGTGCCGGGGCGATGTTCGTGGATGGGTCGTCATAGAAATTGTTGGCACAGTACTGTGTCCAGCCGGAGGTGCCGTCGGTAAAACCAGGTAGTGCCCTGCTCGTAGAGTCTCTGCGAGGATTTCGCGCAATACGAAATCGTTTTGTTTTGGCCTGTGGTCGCTATCACTTTAAAAGCCTGCAGAGCTGGAGGTGGATAGTATTATAGTTATATTTAGTTCACATTTTATTAACCCTATTTAGGGGCTTTGATTGGTCGCCTTTCGGGGTACGATAACGATTCATAGCCTGTTTTTTGCACTTGCCCATGCCGTAGTTCTTATTGGAACCGTTTTACTATTCACTTCTCTATGCAAGGAGTAATCATGGGCACTCATCAAGCATTTTCGAATCTGGCACGGTCAGCTACGGCACTGGTAGCTGCAGCGGGTGTCGCTATGGCAGCGGCTCCTATCGCGGCTGCTGACCCAACTACGACAACAGGTAATAATCAGGTCCTGTCTTGGACGGAAATGGGCGAGTGGGGCCCAAGGGCGAATGATTTCCCCACCGTCATGGTCAATCAGGGGATGACGGAAAACATCAGTCCAGAGGGCACGAATGTGCAGTGTGTTCCTGCTCCTGGTGAGAATCCGGTGGTCATGATCCACGGGATGAACTCGAACTCGTATCAGACCTATGCCCGCATGGCACCAGAGCTAAAGGCAATGGGGAAGTGTCTGTACGCATTTAACGTCGGCAAGCTGGGCCCTGACGAGTTTTCGGTGCTGGGCTCCATTCCAACCATGCGCAACATGACCCCGCTCGACACCGCTTTGGCTGAGCTGACTGCAAAGATTGACACGCTCAAGGCTGAAACTGGTGCTACCGCCGTCGATATTGTTGGTCACTCTGCTGGTGGCACCTTGGCTGCCGCTTACGCCAGGCAGGAGCAGGGCCGGGGTATAGGCACGGTAGTGTCCCTGGCGGGCGTCCTGCACGGCACATCGCTGCTCGGTATCTCCTATGGTTTGGAGCAGCTCGACCAGTTCGACAACGCTGGCAATAAGGCTGCGGGGTACATTGTCAGCCCGAGCCTGGTGGATCTGCTGCAGCATAGCGAGTTCATGGCCAAGATGAATGAGGGCGGCTTGGAGCAGTCGGGTGTCAACTATGTTGCTATCTCTACCCAGGTTGATGAAGCCGTCACTCCAATGGCTGCAAGCCAGTGGAAGGCACCGAGCGCCAACAACATTCTTCTGCAGGACGGTTGCTCGGCGGACCTGTCGGGCCACATTGGTCTAACTTTCTCGCCGCGGGCAATTGCGCTGGTAGCTAATGCGCTGGGGCGCAATGTTGAGGTTCCATGTGTACCGGTAACCGCCGTTGTGGAAGGCGGCATCAATGACAATGCCGGTGTTCGCCCTGAACATGTCAATGCCGTTTCTGATGGCATCACGGAAATCGACGGACGCATTGCTCAGGCTGCGGAATCGCGGTAGCGATAGTCGCGAGCGCGACAGTAACCGGCAGTAAAACCGGACAAGGGATAGGGCGCGTTGTCGGCAGTAGCTACTAGCTGTCGGGACGCGCCTTTTTCGCCATCAAATCCAGGGCAATGGCCGCGCCAATAATGGCAGCGCGTAGCTGTGGCGGCAAATCATCCTTGAGCTGGAGCACATAGCGCTCATTGCCGGTTAGCATATTTGTAAAACCCGACCACTTGCGTGACATCTGTGCAACTTCGATGTCATTGATCTTGAAGGTTGCGTCGTAATGCCAAACGTCGCCGTCGACCTCGCAATTGGCAAAACCGGGGATGGAAATTTCCAGCCGCCGCTTAAAGAACGCAAATTTCTGCTGAATAGTTGCCAGTAGACGCGAAGCCTCTGCTCCAGTCTGCTGCTTGCCTTCAGAGGATGTCGCCTGCGGGTCGGGGTAGTAGACCTCGTAGCTGTCAAGGGCGAAATCGGTTGGATCGGTAATAACGAACACAGGAGTGCCGTCTGGTTCGGACACTGTCAGACGACGAGAGCCCATAAACATGCGGCTCAGCGTGCCGCCAGTAGTTTCAATCTTGCCGACGCAATTGCCCTCGGTGTCCAGGATGTCGAAATCATCCGCCATGAAATTTCGAATCTGCTGGATAACGATGCTGTTGTGCGAGAGCAGTCCCCGATAACGTCCTTGCTGTGGCGGAAGCTGTTCAGGTGTGGGAGGTTGCTCAGGAGCGGAGGGCTGCTCAGCCGCGGAAGGCTGCTCAGCCGCGGACGGCTGCTGCTCGGAAGCCTCTTCCGCATCATTTTGTGGAATCTGATCCCACAGTGACTTTGGGTTATCCCAATACGAAGTCATGGCAACAGCCTTCCTTGATGAGTCTTGGGGCAGGCGAGTGGGTTAGAAGTTCTCTACGAGCGCCTTGTTGAAAGCCTCAAGGTCAGCCGGGGTGCGGGAGGAAATCAGGTTGCCGTCAACGACAACTTCCTCATCGACCCAGTTGGCGCCAGCGTTAATCAGGTCAGTCTTGACGCTGATGTAGGAGGTAATAGTGCGGCCCTTCAGCACATCCGCATCGGTGAGAATCCAACCGCCGTGGCAAATCACGCCGATTGGCTTGTTAGCTGCGGCGAATCCCTTCACCAAAGCCACGGCATCCTTATCGATGCGAATCTGGTCTGCATTCACGGTGCCGCCAGGCAGAATCAGGGCATCGTAATCATCGGCAGAAACGCTGCTGGTGAGCTTATCGACATCGACCTTCGTGCCATTCTTGCCCTCAATGGAGCCTTCCTCCGTGGAGATAACGTGCACGGTCGCACCGGCATCCTTCACGGCCTCAGTCGGGCTAGTCAGCTCGGAGTCCTCGAATCCGTCAGTGGCCAAAACTGCAATGGTCTTATTCGTTAAATCAGTCATAGCCCCGAGGGTAACGACGTGATCGCGTTTATGCATCCAGGCGACCATGATCTTCGAGAGTCTTACCTAGTTGCGTAAGTAGTATCCGCCATTATGAAAAGTCGCTTGCGTTCACACCCGCGCAAGCGATATTCTGAAGTCCCGTGGTTACGAAATACATCATCGTTACGGGAGGCGTAGCCTCCTCCCTCGGCAAAGGCTTAACTGCGGCTTCGCTCGGCCGCCTGCTCACCTCGCGTGGTCTCAAAGTGACTATGCAAAAGCTCGATCCCTACCTCAACGTGGATCCGGGCACCATGAACCCCTTCCAGCACGGCGAGGTCTTCGTCACTGAAGATGGCGCAGAAACTGACCTGGACCTCGGTCACTACGAGCGCTTCCTCGATCGCAACCTCTCCGCCGGCGGTAACGTCACCACCGGCAAGGTCTATTCCTCA
The DNA here is from genome assembly GCF_001809225.1 of Corynebacterium sp. HMSC077G07. Lineage (NCBI taxonomy): Bacteria > Bacillati > Actinomycetota > Actinomycetes > Mycobacteriales > Corynebacteriaceae > Corynebacterium > Corynebacterium sp. HMSC077G07. Next base: position 30,209 of record NZ_KV796539.1, read on the forward strand.
GTCATCGCCAAGGAGCGCCGCGGCGAATTCCTCGGCCAGACCGTGCAGGTCATCCCGCACATCACCGACGAGATCAAATCCCGCATCGTCGCTATGGGCAATGCCGACGCAAACGGCGAAAAGCCCGACGTGGTCATCACCGAGATCGGCGGCACCGTCGGCGATATTGAATCGCAGCCCTTCCTGGAAGCCGCACGGCAAGTGCGTCACGACGTCGGCCGCGAGAACGTCTTCTACCTGCACGTGTCACTGGTTCCGTACCTCGGCCCCTCCAAGGAACTGAAGACCAAGCCTACCCAGCACTCGGTGGCCGAACTTCGCTCGATTGGCCTGGTTCCCGATGCGGTCGTTTTGCGATGCGACCGCGACGTCCCCGACTCCCTCAAAAACAAGATTGCGCTGATGTGCGACATCGACCGCGAGGGCGTGGTGTCCTGCCCGGATGCTCCGAGCATCTACGACATCCCGAAGGTCCTCTATGAAGAGCACCTGGACACCTTCATCATCCGCCGCCTGAACCTGCCGTTCCGCGACATGGATTGGGCCGTGTGGGGAGACCTGCTCGAACGCGTCCACAACCCGAAGGGCGAGGTCACGGTGGCGCTCGTCGGCAAGTACATTGACCTGCCGGACGCCTACCTGTCCGTCGCGGAAGCTGTGCGTGCCGCAGGTTTCGCCCACCGCGTGAAGGCGAATATCCGCTGGGTCGCTTCCGATGACTGCGAAACCCCGGAGGGGCTGAAGAAGAACATGGCCGGCGTTGACGCGATTGTCATCCCCGGCGGCTTCGGCGGTCGCGGCATTGAAGGCAAGATCGCGACCATCCGCTACGCCAAGCAAACCGGCACGCCACTGCTGGGAATCTGCCTGGGTATGCAGTGTGTCGTCATCGAGGCGGCGCGTACTGCGGGTGTTGAGGGCGCGTCCTCGACCGAGTTCGATGAGAATGCGGCCGAGCCGGTCATCGCCACGATGGAGGAACAGCTGCAGGCCGTCTCCGGTGAGGCTGACCTGGGTGGATCCATGCGCCTGGGTTCCTACCCGGCAAAGCTCGCCGAAGATTCCGTCGTCGCTCGCCTCTACGGCACCACCGATGTCGCCGAGCGCCACCGCCACCGCTACGAGGTCAACAACGCCTACCGCAACCAGCTGTCAGAAGCCGGACTGGTCATCTCGGGCACCTCGCCGGACGGCAAGCTCGTCGAATTCGTCGAGTACCCCACGGACGTGCACCCATACCTCGTGGCCACGCAGGCGCACCCGGAGCTGAAGTCACGCCCCACCAACGCCCATCCGCTTTTCGACGGACTCATCGCCGCAGCCCTCAAGCGCAACTAGCTTCGGCTCCGCGAGGGCGAATCCGGCCTACCTATTAGAGTGAATCTCATGGCGCACCAATTTGACGTTGTTGATTCCGAGATTGTTCTCGAGGCACCTATCATCGCGGTCCGCCGCGACCAGGTGCGGATGCCGGGTGGAAACATTTCCGCCCGCGAGATTGTGGAGCATTTCGGCGCTGTCGCGGTCGTTGCCGCAGATGAGGATAACCGCCTCTACCTGCTGAGTCAGTGGCGGCAGGCGGCAGGGGAGCGTCTGGTGGAGTTGCCGGCAGGTCTTCTCGATGTCGCGGACGAGGACCCGCTGGAGGCCGCCAAGCGGGAGCTGGTGGAGGAAGCTGGGCTGGAGGCCGAGTCCTGGTCCCTGCTTACCGATATGTTCAGCTCGCCCGGCTTCGCAGAGGAAGCGGTTCGGATTTATCTGGCCCGGGGTCTCCGTGCCGTCGATAAGCCGGAAGCTCACGATGAGGAAGCGGACATGACTGCGTCATGGGTTCCGGTCGAGGATGCGGTGGCGATGGCGCTGCGCGGAGAGATTCTCAACGGCATCGCGCTGTCTGGCATTCTGCTGGCGGCGGAGGTGTTGCTGAGGGGTGCCACGCCGCGCTCGGTCGCGGAGCCGTTCGACATTCGACCGACGACTCTGGCTCAGCGTCGGACGGAGCAGCTCGGCGCCGGCGCGGACCTGAAACGCATCCGATGAGTTCGATCGATCCGCTTGTCGACGCCTTCGTCACCTACCTCGCGGTGGAAAAGGGCCTGTCGGCGAATACGCTCGCCAGTTATAAGCGCGACTTGGAGAAGTACCGCACCTATCTGCGGGAGATTGGCCGCGCGGAATTGGCGCAGGTCACCGAGCAGGATGTGTCAGAGTTCCTGGCGTACCTCGCGCGGGGAGACAAGTCGGCGGGCAGGCCGGCACTGGCCCCGACCTCGGTGACGCGTTCGCTGTCCGCAGTGCGGAGCTTCCATAAGTTCGCGGTGGGTGAGGGCGCGTTGGATGTGGATGTCGCCAAGCGGGTGTCGCCGCCGAAGCAGCCCTCGCGGTATCCGAAGGCACTCAGCATTGATGAGGTCACCCGGCTTATCGAGTCCATCCCCGACGATGAGACCGCCGACGTGACGGATTTGCGCAACCGTGCACTGGTGGAGTTTCTGTACTCGACAGGAGCTCGCGTCTCCGAGGTCACCGGCCTGGATATCGATGACGTGGACCGCGAAACCAACCTCGTGCTGCTGCGCGGCAAGGGCGGCAAGGAGCGCATCGTGCCCGTGGGATTGCCGGCTATGGCGGCGCTGGATGCGTGGCTGACACGCGGGCGGCCAAGCTGGGTGCGGGCGAACTCCGGGCCGGCACTGTTTATTAACTCGCTGGGGCGCAGGCTGTCTCGGCAGTCGGCGGGAAATACACTGACGGAGCTAGGCGAGCGCGCCGGGCTGAGCGTGAAAATCTCCCCGCACACCCTGCGCCACAGTTTCGGCACACACCTCATTGAGGGCGGTGCCGATGTGCGCGTGGTCCAGGAGCTGCTTGGGCACGCCTCGGTGACGACGACTCAGATTTACACCATGATTACCGCGGAGAATATGCGACGAGTCTGGGCGGGGGCTCACCCACGGGCTGAATACTCGCGGTAATATATCGCGCAGTAGAATTGATGAGAAATCTTCAAGGAAGAGGGATTGACTGTGGCTGAAGAAGGGTTGTTTGAGGCCGATCGAGTTGAACTCGGTCTCACCGGTCGTCCGGCACGTGAGCTGCCGGAACCCGCACCTCTGAACAGTCACGGCCCCGCAGTCATCCTGGCAATGTGTAACCAGAAGGGCGGCGTGGGTAAGACCACCTCGACCATTAACCTGGGTGCGGCGCTGGCAGAGTTCGGTCGTAAAGTCCTGCTCGTTGACTTAGACCCACAAGGCGCACTATCCGCCGGTCTTGGTGTCCCGCATGAGGAGCTCGACCTGACCGTCTACAACCTCATCGTCGATGACACCACCGACGTTCGCGATGCCATCCACCACACCAAGGTCTCCGGCCTGGACCTCGTTCCGGCCAACATCGACCTGTCGGCTGCGGAGATTCAGCTTGTCAACGAAGTCGGCCGCGAGCAGGCCCTCGGACGCGCGCTGCGCCCAGTGATGAATGACTACGACTTCATCATCATTGACTGCCAGCCGTCGCTAGGCCTGTTGACTGTCAATGCGCTGACCATCTCCGAGGGCGTCATCATCCCAATGGTGGCGGAGTACTTCTCCCTGCGCGGTCTGGCACTACTCACCGACACGGTGGCCAAGGTCCGCGACCGCCTGAACTTCAACCTGGAAGTCTCGGGCATTTTGGTCACCATGTTTGACCGCCGGACCCGCCACGCCAAAGAAGTCATGGAACGCCTCATCGAGGTCTTCGGTGACAAGGTCTTCGACACGGTCATCACCCGTACCGTCCGCTTCCCGGAAACCTCCGTCGCCGGCGAGCCCATCACCACCTGGGCACCGAACACCCCAGCTGCGGCACAGTACCGCAACCTGGCCCGCGAGGTCATCGAGCGCAAAGGCCGCAAATAATAGGTGACTTCCCCGGATAGTTACACTCCCGAACCGTCGTCAAGCGAGGGCGTGCAGGAAGAGATCACCGGCTTCCGCGTCGCGCTCGCGAACTTCAACGGGCCTTTCGACCTGCTGCTGCAGCTCATCAGCAGCAAAAAGATGGACGTCACCGAGGTCGCGCTGGCGGCGGTGACGGACGAGTTCATCTCGTACACGCGCAGCCTCGACGCAGTCAGCGATCTCGACGAAATCACCGAATTCCTCGTCGTGGCAGCGACGCTGCTCGACCTCAAGACCGCACGACTTCTGCCGCGTGGCGACGTCGACAGCGAAGAAGACCTCGAACTGCTAGAAGCGCGCGACCTGCTGTTCGCCCGACTGCTGCAGTACCAGGCGTACGGCAAGGTGGCCGACCAATTCGAGGAGTGGCAGAAGACCGCGCCGCGGCGCTATCCGCGAGCTGTGGGGCCGGACACGCAGTTCGAGGAGCTGCTGCCGCCCGTGCGCCTGGGCATGACGCTTGGGGAGTTCGCCGAGTTTGCGGCCGTCGTGATGCGGCCGAAGCCGCCTGAGGAAGTCGGTGTCGGGCACATCCACGGCGTGCCCGTGTCCGTGCCGGAGCAGGCGGGCAAGATTCTGGACTCGCTGCGGCTGGCCGGCGAGGGGACCTGGTTGACGTTTACGCAGCTGACCTCGGAGTGCCGCGTATCCATGGAAGTTGTCGGACGGTTCCTGGCGCTGCTGGAGCTCTACCGAGCCAAGGCGATTGGTGTGGAGCAGGAGGAGGCGCTGGAGGAAATCCACGTGGCCTGGACAGGGCTGGACGTGGACCCGGCTGTCGTAGCGGCGGCGAACTGGGAGTAGGTGGCTGTTGGTCTGTGCTGGCTGTTGGGCTCGGGTGGGCGGGGGCTGGGTTGGGCTTGGTCGGGTTGGGGTTGGGCTGGCCTGACTGATTAGTGGCCACTAATTAGCGCCCGGCGCGGGAGGTTGCGTAATCTGACGCGCATGAGCGAAACCAGTTCCGCACCATCTGAGCAGGCCACGGAGTCTGCGTCTGCTTCTCCGGCGCAGTTGCCACCCATTGACCCGTTGCGAGCAGGCGTGGAGTCGATTCTGCTTGTGGTCGATACGCCGGTGGCGGCGGAGGATATGGCGCGGGCGCTGGATGTTTCCGCAAGCGATATCCGTGACGTGCTTCGCGAGATCGAGTACGAATACCGTGCGCGCCGCAGCGGCATTGAGCTGCGTGAAACGGATGAGGGCTGGCGCTTCTACACAGCTCCCGCGCACGCCAGCGCGGTCGAGCGATTCTTGCTGGATGGCTCGCAGTCGAAGCTCTCACGTGCAGCTATGGAGACGCTGGCAGTAGTGGCTTACCGACAGCCGGCCACGCGTGCGCAGGTCTCCGGTGTGCGTGGTGTCAATGTCGATGGGGTGATGCGCACGCTGGTCGCGCGCGGTCTGATTGCGGAATCCGGAGAGGACCCGGCAACCGGCGCGCATTTGTACGTTACGACGACGCTGTTCCTGGAGCTTTTGGGGATTGATTCGCTGGACCAGCTGCCTGATTTGGCTCCGCTGCTGCCTGAGGTCGACTTGATCGACGAGCCGTTGGACTAGGTGGGGTTCTGGGGCGGTTGGACAGGGGGCCTAGCTGGGCCGCGGGGCTGCGGGGCTGCGGGGCTCGCTCCATCGGCTAACCCACTTCACGACACGCGTGTCACCTCATGCCACCTCCACAGCTGCCACGAGGTGACGTGGGTGTCGTGAAGTCGCATTCCGGGCTGGGTATGCTGCTCGCTACAGCTCACTGCGAGCCTTTGCACCCACCACACCCACACCGCACACCACACCCACCACACGCATTGTGGATAACTCCCGAAAACTGCAAACTATCCACAGTCGATGCCAAATCGATGCCTCCTGAGTCTCCGTGTGAGCCCAAAAATGAGAACGTAGCACTCACCAACACTCGCAAACACTCACAAACACACAAACCCACAAACACTCACACCCCGCCACCCACCCACCAGCAGTTGCCTGGACCTCAGGAGCGCAATCCGATGCCGCAGTGGAACTACGACGCCGACGACATCATCCGTACCGGCCAGCAGCGCGAATGCGCCCGCCCCAGCACATTCGCAATCTCCCGAATCGGCCAGCACTCCGACCGAGATCTCCTCCGGCGGGCCAAAAGCGGCAGCCTCCTGTGGCTCGCACACGGCGCGTACGTGCCTGTCGACAGGTGGCTCACCCTAAACAGCACCGAACGCTACGTCCTGGAAATCAAAGCGCTCGTCCATCGCGACACCGCCACCGTAGTCACCCGCGATGCCGCCGCTGCTCTCCACGGTTTACCTCTGCTCACACACAACACTCCCATCGCGATAGCCAACTCCGGCCGCACGCGCGGGCAATCGCGAAGCACGCCGAATGGCCCGTACCAGCCGCACAAACGCCTCATCCGCGTCTCCGGCCGGATTCTCCCCGAGGACATCGTAGAAATCGATGGCCGCCTCGTCACCGATGTCCCAAAGTCCGTCATCGACGTCTGCCGTTCCCGCACCCCGCACAATGCACTAGTGCTTGCCGACGCCGCCCTCCAGCGCCACACCGACACCGAGGAACTGTCGGCTACGTTGGCTGCATATCCGCGTGCTCCGGGAAATGCACAGGCCAGGAGATTGTTGGGGCAAGCGACAGCGTCGTCGGAAAGCATTGGGGAATCGCTCACTAAAGAAGCAATTGTCCAGGCGGGGCTAGCTGCTGTCGACGATTCTCGGGCTCCGTTGCTTCAGCAGGTTTCCTTTCGGGATGATCGTGGCTTCATCGCACGCGTGGACTTCTACCTGCCCGAACTTGGGCTGGTCGTCGAGTTCGACGGCCGTATGAAATACACCGATGGCGGGGTCGCGGACACGCAGGTGGCAATCGCAAAGGAGCTGGAGCGCGAAAAGCGCCTGAAGAATCTTGGACTGAATGTCATCCGGATCGTCTGGTCACAGCTTTTCGACGGCACCGCCGTAGCCACCTTGCGGCAAGCGGCCGCAGAAATCCGACGTCACCTGGCAAATGGTGGCAGTTGCTATCGCGGAAACTACGCCTTCGCGCGGCAGCCCATCACAATCACAGGTAAGGCGGCCGAGTTGGCCATGCGTCGCCGACGAGTGTGGAGCCAGGCGGGGCGGCTGTACTAGCTGGCTGGCTCATCGGGCCACCCCAACCTCACTTCACGACACAGGTGTCACCTCATGCCCCCTCCACAGCTGCCACGAGGTGACATGGGTGTCGTAAAGTCGCTGAGACTGTCTGTAATCCTTGCGAGAAGCTCCACCACCAACCCCGAACGGCGTTCAAGTCTGGCGCTGTACAGGTATTATGCTTGAGTATCATGACAGCCTCGGAAACCGCCCAGCCGCACACCCCGCCGCCCGCCCAACCACCCGCCCAACCACACACCCGGCCAGCCATCGCCGACCTCGCCCAATTCGACGCCGACCACATCTGGCACCCATACGGCCCCATCCCGTCGCCGGTTGCGCCCAAGCTGGTCGAGTCCGCCGAGGGTGTGAACCTCCACCTCGCCGACGGCCGCACCCTCATCGACGGCATGAGCAGCTGGTGGGCCGCCTGTCACGGCCACTCGCACCCGAAGCTGGTCGCAGCCGCGAAGAAGCAGGTCACCACGATGTCGCATGTCATGTTCGGCGGACTCACACACCGTCCGGCCATTGAGCTGGCGGAAAAGCTCCTAAAGCTCGCGGGCCCCGGCTTCGATGCCATCTTCTACTCGGACTCTGGCTCGGTTTCCGTCGAGGTTGCTATCAAAATGGCGCTGCAGTACCAGCAGGCCAAAGGCCATCCCGAGCGCACCCGCCTGGCCACTTGGCGCGGCGGCTATCACGGCGACACTCGCGCGCCCATGACCGTCTGCGACCCCGAGGGCGGCATGCATTCGCTGTGGACGGGGCAGTGGACTCCGCAGGTCTTCGCCGACAAACCACCCGCCCGCGGCGCAACCGAGGAGGAGCGCGCACGCTATCTCGCGCACTTCGATTCGCTTATCGACGACTCCGTCGCCGGCATCATTATTGAACCGGTGGTCCAAGGCGCTGGTGGCATGCGGTTCCATGACCACGAGCTGCTTGTGGGGCTCCGGAAGCTGTGTGACAAGCACGGGATTCTGCTCATCGCGGATGAGATCGCCACCGGCTTCGGCCGGGCCGGTGACCTGTTCACGACGCAGGCGGCCGGGATTGTGCCGGATATTATGTGTGTCGGCAAGGCGCTGACCGGCGGCTTTATGAGCTTCGCAGCCACCCTCACCACCGCCGACGTGGCTCGCACCATTTCCAGTGGCGCAGGCGGAGGCATCATGCACGGCCCGACCTTCATGGGCAACCCGTTGGCCTGTGCCGTGGCCTGCGCGCAGCTCGACCTGATTGCAGAAGGGCAGTGGCGTGAGGATGTCCCGCGCATCGAATCCCGACTTCGCAACCAGCTCCAGCCCTTAGCCAGCAGCGATGCCGTGGCCGATGTGCGGGTTCTTGGCGCAATCGGGGTCGTGGAGATGCAGCGCCCGGTGGACATGGGCTTGGCCACGGCAGCGGCTGTCGATGCCGGGGTGTGGCTGCGGCCATTCGGCAAATTGGTGTACACCATGCCGCCGTACATCAGCACCAATGACGAGGTCGACCGTATCTGCGAGGCCATCGCCGCCATCGTCGCCGCCGAGGAAGAACGCAAGTAGCGCAACCAAAAGGAGCACCAACCACCATGAGCATCGTCCTTGTCACAGGCACCGGTACCGATATTGGAAAGACCATCGGCACGGCAGCACTGGCGGCGGCACTTCGCGAGGAGGGTAAGGAGGTGCACGTCGTCAAGCCAATTCAGACCGGTTTTCCGGGCCCAAATGGCGGTGATTTGGACACTGTCGCGGAGCTGACGGGGATCGACAACCTGCATGGCTTCGAGCGTTACCCCGAGCCGATGGCGCCGGTGGCGGCGGCTCAGCGCGCGGGCATGCGCCTGCCGAACGCCACGGAGATCGCGGAGAAGATTAAGCTTATCGACGGTCCGAACCGCGTTGTCCTCGTGGAGGGCGCGGGCGGACTGCTGGTGCGACTCGGCGAGGACTGGGCGCTGCCGGAGCTGGCGGGGTTGTTGCCGGGTAGTCAGATGGTGGTCGTGACGCGGTTGGACCTGGGTTGCCTGAACGAGGCGGAGCTCACCGTCGAGGTGGCGCGGGGCCGCGGAGTCAATGTCACGGCGCTGGTCGGCGGTTCGTTGCCAGCGGAGGTCGACCCGATCATTGAGACGAACCTGGACGAACTGCCGCGCATCACCGGGGTGCCGCTGCTGGGGTCGGTGCAGGCGGGAGCGGGCGCGCTGGACCGGCAGGAGTTTGTGGCGAAAGCTACGCAGTGGCTGCCGGGCGTGCGAGAGTGGGCCGCAGCGCTGTAAAAGACGTTGTAGGTGGAGGCCGCGCGGGACGTCGTTAAGCTGGCGTTTTGCGAAAAACGTGCTAAGGTGGCTACACGACAAGGCGCGAGGCTTTCTCTGTAATTCTCTTTATTAACCTGCTTCCACCGGCCATTTTGGGCCCACGGGGGAGAGAACAGCGTCGCCTGGCGCTGACGTTCTAACAAACAGAACATTCTCCAACGCTTGAAAAGGATGTAGGTCAAGTGGCTAAACCCGCTCGCCGAGAAGGCACACCGGCACACAAGAACCGTAAGAATCAATCCAACCGCGGCTCCACTAACGCCCAGCGCAACCGCAGCCGTCGCGACAGCGGCGCGAAGATGGAGACCTCCAACGTCCACGCGAAGGACATCTACGTATCCAACGCTCGCCCGGCGCGCCACCAGCACGTGGACTCCGACCGCCGCGGCTCGGGCAAGCGCGTGCACAGCGAAGCAGGTGAAGGCGTACGTCTGCAGAAGGTCCTGGCACAGGCAGGCGTGGCGTCGCGTCGTATGGCGGAAAAGCTTATCGACGAAGGCCGCGTCGAGGTCGACGGCAAGATTGTGACGCGGCAGGGCGTGCGGGTGGACCCGAACACGTCTGTGATTCGCGTTGATGGTTCCCGCGTCATCGTCAATGAGGACATGCAGTACTTCGTCCTGAACAAGCCGCGTGGCGTGCAGTCGACCATGCACGATGACATGGGCCGCCCGTGTGTGGGCGACATCATCGGTGAGAAGATCAGCGCTGGTCAGCGACTCTTCCACGTGGGGCGCCTGGATGCGCCCACCGAGGGTCTGCTGCTGCTCACCAACGATGGTGAGCTGGCCAACCGCCTGATGCACCCGAGTTACGAGGTCACCAAGACCTACATGGCCACCGTTGTCGGTGAGGTCGATGCCAAGGTCATGCGTGAGCTGGAAAAGGGCATTGAGCTCGATGATGGCATCGCTAAGGCGGACATGGCGCAGATTATTGACATCTGGCAGGGCCGCTCTATCGTCCGCATCGAGCTGCATGAGGGCCGCAAGCACATCGTGCGCCGAATGCTCAAGACTGCGGGCTTCCCGGTCGAGCGCCTGGTGCGCACTAAGATTCACACTGTCCAGCTGGGCGAGCAGACCCCGGGCGCTCTCCGCGCACTCAACCGCGCTGAGCTGACCTCCCTCTACAACGCGGTGGGGCTGTAAATGGCACTAGTGAAGAAGAACGAAGAAAACCAAGGAGCTGAAGGAGCCCACATGAGCGAGCAGAACACTGACGACATGCTGTTGGTTGCCATCGACGGCCCTTCCGGCACTGGCAAGTCGACTGTCTCCCGGATGGTCGCAACCGAGCTGGGTGCAAAGTACCTGGACACCGGCGCTATGTACCGCGTTGCCACCCTGTGGGTGCTGCGCCAGGGCATCGACCCGACCGACGAGGAAGCCGTGGCCAAGGCGACGGCCGCCCTGCCGCTGGAAGTCTCCGATGACCCGAACTCCACCGCCGTCCTCCTCGACGGCGAGGATGTTTCCGGCGAGATTCGCGGCCCGGAGGTCACCCGCAACGTGTCGGCGGTCTCCGCGATTCCGGCTGTGCGCACCAACCTGGTCGCACTCCAGCGTTCGCTGGCCGCATCGGCTGTGCGCTGTGTGGTGGAAGGCCGCGACATCGGCACGGTCGTTCTCCCGGACGTCCCTGCGAAGATCTTCATGACCGCCTCCGCAGAGGTCCGCGCTCGCCGCCGCTACGACCAGGACATCGCTGCTGGTCGTGAGGCCGACTTCGACACCGTGCTTGCCGACGTCATCCGCCGCGACGAACTCGACAGCAACCGTGCGACCTCTCCGCTGAAGCCAGCCGAGGACGCATTCATTCTGGACACCTCTGAGATGGACATTGAAGAGGTCGTGGAAAACGTCCTCGATGTCGTTGAGGCCGGCTACCCGGGGTCCACCATGGACTGGGACGATGTCGACAACGAGGAGTTCGAGGAATCTTACGAGGGCTCTTACGACGATTCCGAGGACGACACCGCCGGACACCTGGTCGCAAACGTGGAGAGCGAAAACGCGCCGGGCACCGCAGGCAGCCACACCAGCGCAGACGAGTTCATCGACCGCACGATTGCCGACCACGAGACGATCATCTCCGAAGCCATCGAGCGCGCCGAAACCGGCCAGATCGATGACGATGCCGACTGGGAAGAGCTGGAGAACGCTTTCGCAGCGCTTGGCGTGAGCGACGAGGAGGAAGAAGCTCTTCCGACCGTGGCCATTGTGGGACGACCGAATGTTGGTAAGTCCACCATGGTTAACAGGTTCATTGGCCGTCGTGAAGCAGTTGTCGAAGACTTCCCGGGCGTGACCCGCGACCGCATCTCCTACCTGGGTGAATGGGGCGGACGTCGCTTCTGGGTGCAGGACACCGGCGGCTGGGACCCGGACGCCAAGGGTATGCATGCGGCGATTGCTCGTCAGGCGGAGACCGCCATGGAGACCGCCGATGTGATTGTCATGGTCGTCGACACCACCGTCGGCATCACCGCCACGGAAGAGGTCATGGCCCGCCGCCTGCAGCGCGCGGAGCAGCCGGTTATTCTCGCCGCCAACAAGTTTGAGTCGGATTCGCAGCTTGGCGACGTCGCGGAGTTCTGGGCCCTCGGGCTCGGCGAGCCGCACCCAACCTCGGCCCTTCACGGTCGTGGCAATGCCGACGTAATGGACGAAGTGGTGTCCTCCTTCCCGGAGGTGCCGCGTGCGAAGTCGCTGCCGACCGGGCCGCGCCGCGTGGCGCTGGTGGGCAAGCCGAATGTGGGCAAGTCTTCGCTGCTGAACAAGCTCTCCGGTGAAGATCGCGCAGTGGTCAGCGACGTGGCCGGTACCACGGTTGACCCGGTGGACTCGCTGGTGCAGATGGACGAGGCGCTGTGGCGCTTCGTCGATACCGCTGGTATTCGCAAGAAGACCAAGACCGCCAAGGGCCACGAGTTCTACGCCTCGCTGCGTACTCGTTCGACGATTGACAACGCCGAGGTCGTGATTTTCCTGGTCGATGCCTCCGAGCAGATTACCGAGCAGGACCAGCGCGTGCTGCGCATGATTCTCGACTCTGGTCGCGCACTTGTGGTCGCCTACAACAAGTGGGACCTCATGGATGAGGACCGCCGCGATCTGCTCGAGCGCGAAATTGAAGAGCAGCTAGCACACGTGCCGTGGGCTCGTCGGGTGAACATCTCCGCCAAGACTGGTCGCGCTGTGCAGAAGCTGGAACCGGCAATGTTGGAGGCCGTGGAGTCGTGGGATAAGCGCATCTCTACTGGTCGCCTGAACACTTGGTTGCGTGCGATCATGCAGCAGAACCCGCCACCGCTGCGTGGTGGCCGCCAGCCGCGCGTGCTGTTTGCCACCCAGGCATCCTCGCGCCCGCCGGTAATTGTGCTGTTCACAACTGGGTTCCTGGAGCATGGCTACCGTCGCTTCCTGGAGCGCAAGCTGCGTGAAGAGTTCGGTTTCGAGGGGTCGCCGGTGCGCATCGCGGTGCGTGTCCGCGAGAAGAAGAAGCGCCGCTAGGACCTGCTGTTAAGCACCGTCAGGTAGTTCCGTTCAGGCCTGCTAGTCGCTCGAATTGAGCTGAGAAAAGCCCAAAATGTGATTTAGGCAATTGCATTTTGGGCTTTTCGTTGGCATTTTGGAGTTTTAGGAAATTAGCGATAAGGAGAACTGACAATGGTCAGGCGCGGCAATAACCGTGACGGCTCTCAGCACGATGGCCGAGACAACAGCTACGGACGCGATTCCTCAAGCGCATACGGCGATGACTCCGCGACTCGCTACATTCCGCGGGACGAGGGATACCGCGGATACAACCCAGATGCCGACTTCGCGGGCGAGCAGCCGACCGAATACTTCGGTGGCGACTCCTCTGAGACACAATTCCTGCAGCGTGGCGATGAAACACGTTTTGAGAACTCGCGAGGTGCCGGAGCCGGTGCAGGTGCTGGTGCCGCCGGTGCACAAGGCAGTGGCGCACAGGGTAGCGGCCAGTACTGGGCCCCGCTTTCTGAAGAAGAACGCGGCTATGGTCAGGCGGGCCAGCAGGCAGGTGCAACCCAGCAGTACTCCGCAGGCGGCGCAGGCGGTTACGGCGACATGAATAACGGCAACAACCGCGGTAATAACCGTGGCAACAGTGGCAATGATGACTCTAAGAAGGGCTGGGGCAAGCCTGTCGCCATTGTGGCCATCGCCGCCATGGTGGCCGTAGTCGCGCTGGTAGCCCTGGTCTTGTCCTTTACTTCCGGAACCGAGGACAAAAACGACAATACGGCGGAGCCGACGCAGGAGACGTCGTCAAGCCCGACGCCGACGACAACCTCGCCGGAAGAAACCACGACAAGCCCAACCGATCGTTTGGACCCGTCGGGCACGATTAACGACACCCGTGAGCGCCTCGAGCAGGAGCTGGACCAACTTCGCGAGTCGCCGCCAGCTATCCCTGGCCCCGGTGAGCGCAGCAGCGGTTGGGGCACCATCCCGCAGGGCGTGGTGGGCAAGAGTCCGGCATCGGTCGAGGTGGAATTGCGTACCAACGGCTACCAGAATGTGACCGTCGTCGACGCCGAGGGCAATCCGACCAACTCTGTGGCTGCGATTATGGGCAAGGTCGCCTCGATCGATCCGCCGGAGGGACAGATGGCGGAGACATCCACTCCAGTGACCATCTACCTGCAGTAATGCGGTAGGCAGGGCAGGGGTCTGGGGCGATTTTCGCCTTCAAACTCCAATGATGTAACCTATAGCTCGTTGCACTTTCGTGCACGCGGGCTGTAGCGCAGTTTGGTAGCGCACCTCACTGGGGGTGAGGGGGTCGTCGGTTCAAATCCGGTCAGCCCGACAAAAATAGCCGCCGTCTTCTGGAAGATTCCGGGAGGCGGCGGCTTTTGTTTACGGCTATTGCGGGTTAAGTAGCAAAAAGTGTGTCTGACTT